>JAISNS010000080.1 GCA_031276105.1 Dysgonamonadaceae bacterium | reverse complement strand
CAGTTCAAAGATGTAACGACACTATTTAAGGACTATGAACTTTTGAAAGAACTTTCGGACGGATTGTACGACCGGTACAAAGACAAAGGCGTCACGAAAGTGGTGGCCATTGAATCGCGCGGATTTATCATGGCGCCGCTTTTGGCAGAGCGCTTGCATGCGGGATTTGTTCCCATTCGCAAACCGGGAAAACTCCCCGCCGCAGTTTTTGAAGAAACCTATACGAAAGAATATGGCGTCGACTCCATTCAAATTCATCAGGATGCCATTGATTCCGGCGATGTCGTTTTGTTGCACGACGATTTGTTGGCTACCGGTGGAACAATGCTGGCCGCTGTAAACCTGATCCGCCAATTTAATTCCCGTAAAATTTATATCAATTTCTTGATAGAACTGGAAGGTTTGAAAGGTAGAAAACCGTTTGAAGCGCTGAATATTCCGGTCGATTCAATCATAAAATATGACCTCTAACCGCCAATCCGATTTTTCCGGCATATTATCGACGCTTCCGGAAGAACCTGGGTGCTATATGTATTTGAACGAATCCGGCGTAATTATTTATGTAGGTAAAGCAAAAAACCTGAAACGCCGGGTTTCTTCTTATTTTAATAAGACCTCCGACAATCCCAAAACCCAGCTGATGCTTCGCAAAATTCATGACATCCGTTATTTGGTGGTGAAATCGGAAGAAGAAGCGCTTCTGTTGGAAAACAGTTTGATAAAAGAACATCAACCTAAATATAATATCCTTCTGAAAGATGATAAAACGTATCCATGGTTGGTGGTCAAAAACGAACCTTTCCCGCGAGTTTTTCTTACGCGAAAAAAAACAAGCGACAAATCGCATTATTATGGTCCTTTCCCCCATGTGACGCATGTAAAATATTTGCTCGCTTTGATTTCCAATCTTTATCCGATTCGGATTTGCAAGCACAACCTTACCAAAGAAAATATCGAAAAAGGCAAATTCAATCTCTGTTTGCAGTACCATATAAAAAAATGTCTGGCGCCTTGCGTTGGCTTGCAAACGGAAGAAGATTACAACAAAAACATCGAAACAATCGAAGAAATCCTCAAAGGAAATTTAAACGAAGTAAGCAGACATTTGTACGATCAAATGATTGAACTCTCTCAAAATCTCCTTTTTGAAGAAGCCGAACTGATGAAAGAACGCTACAATACGCTGAAGAATTATTCTTCAAAATCGGTCGTCGTAAGTCAGGAGGAGGAGTTTCATAATATTGACGTTTTTTCGTACGACGACAACAGTCAGTCGGCCTATATCAATTATCTGCACATTGCCTACGGCTCTATTGTGCAGGGTTATACCATTGAATATAAAAAGTGTTTGGACGAATCGAAAGAAAGTATTCTGGGAATGGGAATTGTAGAACTGAGGAGACGTTTTGAGAGCAAGGCCGGTCAAGTTATTGTTCCTTTTTCTCCCGATATTGATTTGAATGCCGTTGAATTTATTATCCCGCGGCGCGGCGACAAGAAAAAATTGCTGGATTTATCGAAAAAAAATGTCCAACAGTTTAAGATAGACCGCTTGAAACAGGCGGAAAAATTAAATCCGGATCAGCGCTATGCCCGTATTCTTAAAACATTGCAAACCGATTTGCATTTGAAAACTTTACCGGTTCACATCGAATGTTTCGACAACTCCAACATACAGGGAACAAATCCGGTTTCGGCTTGCATCGTCTTTAAAATGGCGCATCCATCGAAAAAAGATTACCGGCATTACAACATAAAAACCGTTGTTGGCCCGGACGATTTTTCTTCCATGTACGAAACGATTTCCCGGCGTTACCTCCGGTTGGTTGAAGACGGCGATAGTCTTCCCCAACTGATTGTCATTGACGGAGGCAAAGGGCAATTGCACGCGGCAACCGATGCTTTGAACGATTTGGGTTTGTACGGGCAAATTGCGATTATCGGAATTGCCAAACGCTTGGAAGAAATTTATTTCCCGATCGATCCCCTCCCGCTTTATTTGGATAAAGATTCGGAAAGCTTGAAATTGATTCAGCAATTGCGCGATGAAGCGCATCGTTTCGGGATTACTTTTCACCGGAATAAACGGAGCAAACAGCAGATCGTTTCGGAACTGGATGCTATTAAAGGCATTGGCCCTGTTGTAAAAGAAACGCTGCTAAAAAAATACAAAAGCATGAAAAGAATAAAAGAGGCGTCAAAGGAAGAAATTACCGATTTAATCGGTAAAGTTCGAGCCGAACACTTATTCAAAGGATTGGATATTTGATTTGTTTTACTTGTTAATTAATTCATAATTTACTATGCGTGTTGTTATTCAGCGAGTATCCAAAGCGTCCGTTACTGTCGGCGATCAATTAAAATCGGCTATTGCGACCGGTTTATTGGTTTTGCTTGGAATAGAAGATACGGATACGCAGGAAGATATTGATTTTTTAGTGCGAAAAATAATAAATCTTCGTATCTTTGCCGACGAAAACGGAGTTATGAATCGTTCTTTGTTGGATATTGACGGCGAAGTCCTCTGTGTCAGCCAATTTACTTTGTATGCTTCTACGAAGAAAGGAAATCGTCCCTCTTATATCCGTGCCGCGAAGCCCGATTTTGCCGTTCCGCTTTATAATCGTTTTTGTGTTGCGATGAATGTCGCGCTTCAAAAAGAAATTAAGACCGGTAAATTCGGCGCCGATATGCAGGTGGAATTAATCAACGATGGTCCGGTAACTATTTTGATTGATTCTAAAAACAGAGAATAAATGTAATTTGAAAAGAGAATGACAATTGAGGAAGCGCAGCAAAGCGTAGATAATTGGATTAAAACGTATGGCGTACGCTATTTCGGCGAATTAACCAATTTGGCGATACTTACGGAAGAAGTAGGCGAATTGGCGCGTATCATGGTACGAACTTACGGCGAGCAATCGTTTAAGGAAAACGATTTAAGCAAAAATATGGCCGATGAAATGGCGGATATTCTCTGGGTACTCCTGTGTATTGCCAATCAAACAGGCGTTGATTTGACAAAAGCATTTGAAGCCAATATGGAAAAGAAAACATTGCGAGATAAAGTCAGACATATAAATAACAAAAAATTAAATTGATGAGCAGATACAAAGAATTGTTAGGTAATTTTAACTTAAATTTACAAGAATCGTTTGTAAAGGAAAAAACAGCCGCAATCATCGAGAAATTTGAAGAAAACAATACTCCGGATATTTTACGTTTTATTTATTCCTGTATAGATTATACGTCATTAAATTCGGATGATTCTAAAGAAAAAATATGGAAATTTGTCGATGAAATCAATAATTTTGATGACACGCATCCGGAGATGAACAATGTTGCCGCTGTTTGTGTATATCCTAATTTCGTTTCTACCGTTAAAGAAGCGTTGCGAACAGATGTCCGCCTTGTTGCCGTTGCAGGAGGTTTCCCTTCTTCACAAACATTTATGGAAATAAAAATAGCGGAAGTTTCGTTAGCCGTAGCCGATGGCGCCGATGAAATCGACATTGTTTTAAATACCGGCGATTTTTTCGACCATAACTTTCAAGAAGTGTGTGAAGAAATTTCGGAGATAAAAGAAGCTTGCCGGGGCGCCTCTTTAAAAGTAATTCTCGAAACAGGCTTGCTGAAGACCGCACATAATATTAAAAAAGCAGCCGTTTTATCGATGTTTTCCGGCGCAGATTTCATTAAAACTTCGACCGGTAAGGGCGAGTATCCCGGCGCAACTTTCGAGGCCGTATATGCCATGTGTGAGGCTATAAAAGAATACGACGCTTTACATAACAAAAAAACAGGGATTAAAATAGCCGGCGGCGTTCGTACGGTAGAAGACGCCTTAAAGTATTATACTTTGGTTAAGCAACTTTTAGGCAATGAGTGGCTGACGCCCGAATATTTTAGAATCGGAGCAAGTAAATTAACAGATAACATATTAAGTGTATTATGATTACAAATTATTTTGAAACGTTATTTCTTTTTTTGAAAAAATTTCGGATATCGGTTTTCCTGACTGTCCTTATTCTTTTCCTTTGTTTTATAAATCTGTCGGATATTCCGGAAAATATGCCGGTAGAAAACTTCGATAAATTTGTTCATTTTCTGATGTTTTTTGCGTTATCCGGAGCGATTTTTTTCGATAATACCGCGTATTTTAAACGGCAAATAAGTCTTAATCGGATATTTTGGGGTTCTTTCCTCTTCCCTACCCTTTTTAGCGGTTTCATCGAACTTTTGCAAGAATATCTTTCTTCGACCCGTACAGGCGATTGGATAGATTTTTTATTCGATGGAATAGGCGCTTTTTTAGGAATTGTGATTTGTTTTCTAATCAATTCTAAGTTGCCGTCTGCTTCCGGCAAATAAAATGTTGTCGGAAATTTTTTTGCGTGTCGGAAATAAAATGTATCTTTGTAATTAGTGATTTTAAAAATAAAATAGAACATCATGGAATATTCAAAACCGACCGAACGTGTGCTTATATCCTTCGATTATGCTTTAAAACGGTTGTTGCGCAATAAAGCTAATTATGAAATTCTGGAAGGCTTTTTGAGCGAATTGTTAATGCGCGACATTATCGTAAAAAATATTGGGGAAAGCGAGAGTAACAAAGAACATGCCGGCGACAAATACAACCGTGTTGATGTTTTGGTCGAGGACGAAGACGGCGAGATATTGCTCATTGAATTGCAGTTTTCCATAGAGATGGATTTTTTGCAACGAATGTTGTTCGGAACAAGTAAAGCGCTTACCGAACGCATGTTACAGGGCGATGAATATCTGGAAGTGAAAAAAATCTATTCGATAAACATTGTCTATTTCGATTTGGGGCAGGGCGAAGATTATGTCTATCACGGGAAAACCCATTTCAAAGGCTTGCATTGCAATGATGAGCTTCGGCTATCCAAAGCGCAGCGCAATACTTTTGGAAAAGAGATGGCAGGAGACCTTTATCCCGAATATTACATCCTGAAAATCAATAATTTCAACGATGCGGCAAAAGATACCTTGGATGAATGGATTTATTTTTTGAAGCACAACGCCGTCCGTGACGACTTTACCGCCAAAGGATTAGACAAAGCGCGGGAGGTATTGGACCGGGAAAAACTCACGATTGAGGAGCGGAGAGCATACGAGTATGTGTTAAATCAGCGAAGCCACGATGTGAGTATGATTGCTTCCTCAAAGCTCGAAGGTAGAATAGAAGGTCTCGAAGAAGGCCGGATAGAACGCGAAAAACTGGCTAAGGATGTCGAAAGACTGGCAAAAGATCTTGAAAAAGAGCGAGAAGAACGCGAAAAAGAACGCGAAGAACTGGAAGCCGCCCTTGCCGAACTTCGCCGTTTAAAAGGCAAAAATTGAATAATTGAATCTTCGGGCAATAAAAAATTGAAAAATAACTTGTCCATTATAAAAATAAATTATATCTTTGCAGCCCATTTGTGTAAAAAATTAATAAAAACAGATAAATCATGAAACGGACATTTCAACCTTCCAACAGGAAAAGAAAAAACAAACACGGCTTTCGCAGCCGGATGGAAACGGCCAACGGGCGTAGAGTATTAGCTTCTCGCAGAGCAAGAGGACGGAAAAAGTTAACGGTATCCGACGAATACAACGGGTAAACGTTATCCTTTAGAGAATAAAAAGGGAATAAACCAAAAGTTTATTCCCTTTTTACATACGATCTCCCCTTTTTTCGTATTTTTGTAAGTGAAACGGATAAATAGAATTATGAGCATTTTAAATTTTTTCAAAAAACATATTTTACTCGCGAACGTCCTGTTAGCGTTGTTTATTGTCATTGCGTTGGTGTATATACTTTTGCTTTGGTTAGATACTTACACCAATCACGGCAAAGCGGTCGATGTTCCCGACGTAAAAGGCCTGCAAGTAGAGGATGCCGCGTCATTTTTTCAGACGAACGACTTGTATTATACGGTGATTGATTCGCAATTTGTTAAAAATGCGCTTCCGGGCGCTATTTTGGAAACGATTCCGCCTGTCGGAACTCCCGTAAAGAAAGGACGAACTATTTATTTGACTATCAATTCTTTTTCGGCAAAATTGCTTACCGTTCCCGATGTGATCGACATGTCGCAAAGGCAAGCTCTTTCCATGCTTAAGTCCTTGGGTTTCGAATCGGTACGCGAAAAAGTTGTGCCGGGCGCTTTCCGCGAATTGGTCGTCGGTTTGGAAATACGGGGAAAGACTTTAACCGCCGGCGATAAAATTCCGGCAGATACTCCTTTAACCCTTTTAATCAGTTCGGGAACCGAAAAATTTATTTCCGAAGAAGAAAATGAAACTGAAATTCCGGAAGAAGAAACATGGTATTAAGATTTTTAGTATAAATAAATGAATAGCTATCGGAATGAATTTACGGAAGATGCAAATCCGCTTCAAAGTGGTTTGGAAATCCCTGAAAATGTGGAAGATGAGTTATTTGAACACTTCCGTTTTGTTGCGGATAAAGGGCAAAACCTGCTTCGGGTTGATAAATTTTTAACTACGCGGTTGGAACACGCTTCGCGCAATCGGATTCAGATGGCGGCCGACGCCGGATATATCCTTGCGAATGGGAACGCCGTAAAATCCAATTACAAAGTCAAACCCAACGACACTATTTCGGTCGTGATGGACCGTCCTCGCCGCGAATTTGAAGTCATTCCCGAAAATATTCCCCTCAATATCGTTTATGAAGACGACGACGTCATGGTTGTCAACAAGCCGCCCGGTTTGGTTGTACATCCCGGCCACGGCAATTACAACGGCACTTTGGTCAATGCGCTTGCTTGGTATTTCAAGGATAATGCGGCTTACGACGCCTCAGATCCCCGGATGGGTTTGGTTCATCGAATCGATAAAGATACATCCGGTTTGTTGCTGATTGCCAAAAATCCCGATGCAAAGACGTATTTAGGCTTTCAATTTTACAGCAAAAAAGCTAAACGGAAATATATCGCTTTAGTTTGGGGAAATGTAAAAAACGATGCAGGCATTATTGAAGAAAATATCGGCAGGCATCCGCGCAATAAAATGTTGATGACGGTTTTTCCGGATGCTGATGAAGGAAAAACCGCGATTACTCATTACCGTGTTTTAGAGCGATTTACTTATGTTACGTTGGTGGAATGTCGCTTGGAAACCGGCCGTACCCACCAAATTCGCGTTCACATGAAATATATCGGCCATCCGCTTTTCAATGATGCACGCTACGGCGGGAATGAGATTCTCAAGGGAACAACTCATGCTAAATATAAACAATTTATACAGAACTGTTTCGATATATGTCCACGGCAAGCCCTGCACGCGCAAACCCTCGGATTCGTCCATCCGCAAACCGGAAAAGAAATTTTCCTGCAAAGCGATTTGCCGGATGATATGGCGAAATTAATTGAGAAATGGCGAAAATATACGACTAACAATGAATTATGAATTAATAAACCGGATAAATTATGAACAGCAAGAAAAATATAGCAATCGTTGCCGGAGGATATTCTTCCGAAATTGTTGTTTCCCTGAAAAGCGCTCAAGGAATAAAATCTTTTATTGACGGGAAACAATATAATGTATTTATTGTTCTTATTACAAAAGAGCAGTGGATTGTTCGATTGGCGGACGAAAAGTCCCTTTTTATCGATAAAAATGATTTCAGTTTTACCGATGGCACAAGTAAGACGAAATTTGATTTCGCTTACATCACGATTCATGGAACTCCCGGTGAAGACGGCCTTTTGCAAGGTTATTTCGATATGTTGAACATTCCTTATTCCTGTTGCGGAGTACTGGCTGCCGCCTTAAGTTTTAATAAGTATTTTTGCAATAATTACCTGAAAAATTTTGGCGTAAAAACAGCGTTATCCGTTTATTTGCAAAAAGAAGATTCATGGAATCCCGATGAAATCGTTCAAAAATTGAGTTTACCCGTTTTTGTCAAGCCCAACGATAGCGGTTCGAGTTTCGGCGTGAGCAAAGTTGTTTCGACCGGTGCAATTCAAACCGCGATAAGCGCTGCTTTTGAAGAAGGAAACAGCGTTTTAATCGAGCAATTTATGCCTGGGACGGAAATAACGTGCGGCTGTTATAAGGTAAACGGCAAAACCGTTGTTTTACCGCTTACGGAAGTCGTCAGCAAAAATGAATTTTTTGATTTTGACGCCAAATACAATCCGAACAGTGTGGAAGAAATTACGCCGGCTCGTATTTCTTCCGATTTAACCGGAGAAATTCAATCGTTGACAGCTAAGATATACGATTGGATTGGAGCGAAAGGAATTATTCGGGTGGATTATATTGTTTCTTCCGAGTGCGAAATCCGGATGTTGGAAGTAAATACAACTCCCGGAATGACTGTTACCAGCTTTATTCCCCAACAAGTTCGCGCCGCAGGGTTGGATATGAAAGACGTTTTGACTGCTATTATTGAAGATGAATTGAATAAAAAAAGATATTATGGAAATAAAAAATCCGGAATTTGACGACATTCGTCCGTATTACGACGATGAAGCGCCTGAAGTGATTAATCGTTTACTTGAAAATCCCGAATTTAAACGAGCGGTTGGATTTATTTTCCCCGATAGAAACTGGGAAAAATTCAAGGCGCGTTTACAAACCTATCAAACCCGTCACGACTTTCAACATCTTTTTATAAAGGAAGAAGTGTACAAATTTGTAGGAAAAATGTCCGCTTCCATCGAGTGTTCAGGCTTTGAAAATATCGAAAAGGAGAAGGCTTTTACCTATATTTCCAATCATCGCGATATTATTTTAGACGCTTCACTTCTCTGTATCCTCTTGGCTTATTATGGCTATGATACGGCTGAAATTGCGATTGGCGATAACTTGTTGTTGCACTCGTGGATTGAAGATATTGTGCGCCTCAATAAAAGTTTTATTGTAAAAAGAGGCGTTTCCATCCGGCAAATGTTGGAAGTTTCGAAACATCTTTCCCGTTATATTCATTTTGCCGTGCTGGAAAAAAACGAATCGGTCTGGATTGCTCAGCGCGAAGGACGCGCGAAAGATTCCAACGACCGAACGCAGGAAAGCCTCCTGAAAATGCTGGCAATGGGCAGCGATAAAGATTTGGTGGGAAGTATCGAAGAATTGAACATTACTCCGGTGAGCTTTTCGTATGAATACGACCCTTGCGATTACTTGAAAGCCAAAGAGTTTCAGCAAAAGAGAGATGATCCGGAGTTTAAAAAATCGCAAAGAGACGATTTGCTTAATATGGAAACGGGATTGTTTGGCTATAAGGGACATATCCGTTTCCGAATCGGGCGCCCGATTAATCCCTTCTTGCGCGATTGCGACCGGACGCTTGGAAAAAATGAACTGCTAACAAAAATAGCCGGATTAATCGACAGGGAAATCTTTTTGAATTATCGCTTTTTCCCCGGAAATTATATTGCTTACGATCGCTTGTGGGGAGGAAATTTATTCGTTGAAAACTATACAAACAACGATATAGCGGTATTTGACGCTTATTTTCAAAAGCAGTTGCAAAAGATAGATTTACCGGATAAAGACCTTCCGTTTTTGGAAGAAAAAATGCTGGAAATGTATGCTTATCCTCTCAAAAACTATTTATCGGTAAAAGAATGAAAACGATAATTTCCCGAATTTTCTGCTTTTTTGCAACCGTTTCGTGCTTTTTTGCTTGCGAAGACAATACGGTTGATTACGCTTTGGGCGAATATTACCAGAATATCGCAACGGTTTTAAACGATAGCGTTTATTTGCTCGATTCGGGAGAAGCCCTTTACAATATCAATTACAGGGCAAATAAAGCCTTTGATGCAGACAAAAGGATTTTCCTGACCTATTCCCTCGAAAAAGAAAAAAATGCGCCCTGCGGCCATGCAATTCTCTTGCACGGAGCTTCTGAAATTACTTTGGGAGAATTGAAAATCGCCGATAAAATCGCGATAGATTCTCTTCCCGCTCATCCCGTTCGCTTGGAAAGCGTATGGGTCGGCAGTCATTACCTGAACATGCGGTTTTATTTCGATTATCGCTCAAAAACCCATTCCATCGGATTATTTGCCGATGATTCCTGTTTATCGGGCGACACTTTGCACCTGTATTTCAGGCATAATACCAATCAGGATTCTCCCGGATATCCCGTGCATTTATTCCTTTCATTCGACTTGGAAAAGGTGTTGGGCAAACCCGGCGGAGAATCTTCAAAGCAGAAATGCTTGCAGGTGTTTGTCAACAGTAGTAATTATGCGGATAAATCGTACAAATTTAAATATTAAAAAACATGAAAAATTACGGATTTTATAAAGTGGCGGCTGCCGTTCCCGAACTGAAAGTGGCGGACTGCGAATTTAACGTCAATCAAATCAAAGACTTGGTACTGAAAGCCTACCATCAAAACATTCATGCGATTTGTTTTCCCGAATTGTCCATAACCGGATACACTTGCGGCGATTTATTTTTGCAGCAAACGTTGCTTCAAAAAGCGGAAAAAGCCCTTGACCGCTTAACCGGCGAACTGATGCGGATTCCGGTTTGTTTCATTGTCGGCGCCCCGGTTGAAGTCAATTCCAAGTTATACAATTGCGCTATCGTTTGCCTCGAAGGAGAGATTTTAGGGATCGTTCCCAAAGTATTTTTGCCGAATTATTCGGAGTTTTATGAGAAACGTTGGTTTGAACCTTATTCTTTGGATAAACCGGTGGAAATGATAAAATATGCCGGTGAAACCGTCCCTTTTGGAACAAATTTATTGTTTGAAACCGAATCCGGTTCTTTTGCCGTCGAGATTTGTGAGGACCTTTGGTCGGTTATTCCGCCCAGCTCTTTTCATGCGATGTCGGGCGCTCAATTGATTTTTAACCTTTCGGCAAGCAACGAATTAATCGGCAAACAACAATATGTTCAATCCTTAATCAGCCAACAATCCGCCCGGTGTCAGGCGGCTTATGTTTACGCTGCCGCAGGATTCGGCGAATCGACCACCGACGTGGTTTACGCCGGCAATGCGTATATTTATGAAAACGGTCGTTTGTTAGCACAATCCGAGCGTTTTCAATTCAACGGACAATTGATCGCTACTGAAATTGATT
The DNA here is from genome assembly GCA_031276105.1 of Dysgonamonadaceae bacterium. Lineage (GTDB taxonomy): Bacteria > Bacteroidota > Bacteroidia > Bacteroidales > Azobacteroidaceae > Azobacteroides. The sequence continues at coordinate 1,043 of JAISNS010000080.1, read as the reverse complement.
TCGATTTGCTGAATGTGGAAAGAAGAAAAAACACCACTTTCATCGGGAAAATTGACGTTGGTAATTACCGGAAAATCGAAACGGAAACTTGGACGGACAAGGAGGATCAACTGAAATTGACCCGGCGCTTCTCCCCTACCCCATTCATTCCCGCTTCGGACAATTACAACGACAGTTGCGAAGAAATTTTCTCCATACAGGTCGCCGGACTGGCCAAACGTTGGAAACATACGCAAGCCCAATCGCTGATTGTCGGCGTTTCTGGCGGTTTGGATTCCACGTTAGCCCTGTTGGTTTGCATAAAAACCGCCGATAAATTGGGACTTTCTCGCGAAACGGTTTGCGGCGTTACCATGCCCGGTTTCGGAACCTCCGGCCGAACGCACGGCAATGCCCTTCGCCTGATGCAATCGCTGGGAATAACCGTCCGGGAAATTCCTGTTTCGGACGCTTGTATGCAGCATTTCAAAGCGATTGGCCACGATCCGGACGTTCACGACTTGACTTACGAAAATACGCAGGCGCGCGAGCGCACGCAAATCCTCATGGATTTGGCCAATCAAATGAACGGCTTAGTTGTCGGAACCGGCGATATGTCGGAATTGGCTTTGGGTTGGACTACTTACAACGGCGACCACATTTCCATGTACGGAGTCAATGCCGGAATACCGAAAACCCTTGTACGCCATCTGGTAACTTGGGTTGCGGAAAATCAATTGGACGAAACGGCACGGGAAACGCTGGCGGATATTGTTCGGACGCCCATCAGTCCGGAATTGCTTCCGGTCGATGATAAGGGAAAAATAGCCCAATTCACCGAGGATTTGGTTGGCCCCTACGATTTGCACGATTTCTTTCTTTTCTATACCTTGCGTTACGGATTTTCGCCCGGTAAAATCTATTTTCTGGCGAAACAGGCTTTTGGGAATGCCTACAAAAATGCCGAAATTTTGCGATGGATGGGCGTTTTTTTCCGTCGATTCTTCAGTCAGCAATTCAAGCGGAGTTGTATGCCCGACGGCCCGAAAGTCGGTTCCGTTAAT
>JAISNS010000026.1 GCA_031276105.1 Dysgonamonadaceae bacterium | reverse complement strand
GCTTTTGATGCCTTTTATTTTTTGCAAACGGTTCACAAGCGTGTGGATATCGTCCACGTCGTGTACCGATACTTCAATTTGTCCTTCAAAGAATCCGTCTTTCGATTCGAGGAGCAGTCGTCTCATATTTACCGATAAATCATTGGTAATTACGTGGGTTATATCACTTAATATTCCCATTCGGTCGATTCCGTTTATTTGTATCGTTGCCGGAAACGACGATGCCTTATGGCCTGCCCAGTGACAGGAAATGATCCGGTCGCCAAACCGGGTTTTAAGTGTAAGCGCCTGCGGACAGGCTATTTTATGTATTTGTAAACGGCCATCGTTCATGATAAATCCCAGAACGTCGTCGCCCGGAATGGGTTTGCAACAGGAACCGGTCAGGTAATTTTTCTGAAACTCTTCCTCTTTCAGCATGTACGTTTTTTTCTTGTCTATCTTGTCGGTTTTTTGTTGCGCATCATTCGAGCGGTTGGGTTCTCCTCCGTCTTTATTCGGATTTCCGAAAGCCTGTTTCATGTAACGAACAAAAAAATTACCGGATTTTTCTTTCAATACTTTTTTCGGATTATCGGGCAATTCTATTTGACTGTCGGCAAAGACATAGAACATGTCTTCTTTTTTGGAATAACCATAGAACGACCCGAATTTATCGAGTATTTGGATGGTGGGTTCTATTCCCGCTTTTTCAAGGTAGTCCATGAAACGGGTTTCTCCTTGTTTGATTAATTCTTTCTTTTGTTTTTTCAGCGAAGATTCTATTTTTGTTTTGGCTTTGGCTGTTGTTACAAATTGGAGCCATTCCTGTTTGGGCGTATGGGAGCGGGAAGTCAATATTTCCACCTGATCGCCGCTGGATAATTTATGACTTAGCGGCGCCAGCCGGTGATTCACTTTTGCGCCGATACAATGTTCGCCGACATTGGTATGGATTTCATAAGCAAAATCGAGCGCCGTTGCATTTTGCGGGAGGGTTTTTATTTCTCCTTTCGGCGTGAAAACAAATATTTCGGAAGAATAGAGGTTGAGTTTGATCGTATCGAGGAAATCCATCGCATTCGGACTTGGCGCTTCCAAAACGTCCTGTATTCTTGCCAGCCATTGGTCTAATTCGGTTTGTTCATGGACGTCGTTATCGCCGTATTCTTTGTATTTCCAGTGAGCGGCAAATCCTTTTTCCGCAATTTCGTCCATTCGGTGTGTTCGCACCTGAACTTCAATCCATTGTCCGTCAGGCCCCATTACCGTCAAATGTAAGGCCTGATAACCATTGGCTTTCGGACGGCTTATCCAGTCGCGGATACGGTCGGGACGGAGTTTGTACAAATCCGTGATGGCCGAATAAATTTCCCAGCATTGTTTTTTGACGTCGATATCGGGTTTGGGTTCAAAGACGATGCGCACGGCAAATAAATCGTAAATAGCATCAAAATCAATGTTTTTCACGTTCATTTTATTCCAGATGGAATAGATGGACTTTATCCGCGCTTGCATTTTGTAGGTGTATCCCAGGGCGTTCAATGCTTTTTCAAGGGGAAGTGCAAAGTGTTCGTAAATTTTCTCGCGGTTGGCAGCCGTAGCCGTTAACTTTTGCGCTATTTGCTTGTATTCTTCGGGATGCTCGTATTTGAAACTCAAATCTTCCAATTCACTTTTGATGGAAAACAGTCCCAAGCGGTGAGCCATCGGCGCATAGAGGTACATGGTTTCGCCCGCAATTTTGTATTGCTTGGCCGGCAGTTGCGCTCCTAACGTTCGCATATTGTGCAGGCGGTCGGCAATTTTAATCAGAATCACCCGTATATCGCTCGACATGGTGAGTAAAAGCTTGCGCATGTTTTCTGCCTGTGCAGAAGCTGCTTCGGCGAATATACCTCCGGAAATTTTAGTTAATCCGTCCACTAATTGGGCGATCTTTTTTCCGAAAAGGTTTTCAATATCATCTACCGTATAATCGGCATCTTCTACGACGTCGTGCAACAGGGCCGATGCAATGGATGTGGAGCCTAATCCCATTTCTTCGCTCACAATTAAAGCGACGGCGATCGGGTGCATAATATAAGGCTCTCCCGAAAGTCTTTTAACGCCTTTATGCGCCTGATTGGCAAATTGAAAGGCTTTATTGATTATTTCAAATTTCTTTCGATGATTCGACTGGTCGTAGCTTTCCAGCAAACGTTCGTAAGCCGCTTGAACCACTTCATCTTCCGCCATTTTTATATCTTCCGAATCGCTCATGCAAATACCTCTAAATATGATTATTCCTTCAATGGGATTCGAATATATTCGCCCTCTTTCAGTATATTATTTCCCATTTTATTCAATTGTTTCAATTCCGACGATGTACAATTAAATTTTTTTGCAACAGCAGAAAGCGTATCGCCTTTTTTCACTTTATAGGCGCCAAAAGGTTTGGCCGCCGATTTGGATTGTTGGGATTTGGCGGACGAAGCTATGGTATATCCGCCGTTATCGGCATAAATGACTAATCGCCTGCCTGCCGCTACTTTATTGGATCGTAACCGGTTCCATTTGCGCACGCTTGCCGTCGTAACGCCATATTTATTGGCAATTGTTACGACCGATTCGCCTTTTTTTACCTGATGATGTATCTTTTCGTTTGTACGGGGCGATTCACCGGCATAAGTGCGGTTGGTAAAAAGTTCGTCGGCCCGGTGTTTCGCAATAGAATCCTGCAATTCGATGAAAGCATAGATTTTCAACGCCGGCAGTTTCAATGCCCGGGGTTTGGAATTGCCGGGAATGATGTCTCTCTTGTATTGCGGGTTTAATGCGCGTAAAAATTCTTTTTCAATCTCCAATACCTCGGCAATTTGATCAAAATGTAATTGCCTGTTAATCATTACCGTATCGGTAGAAGGCGGCAAATCGGTTTGAACCGGATACAACTGGTGTTGCGCATAATAATTCATTACATAATTAACCGCCACAAAAAGCGGAACATACGTCCGTGTTTCTTTGGGGAGGTAAGGATAGATTTTCCAATAATCGGTACTTCCGTTGGCTCTGCGGATGGCTTTGTTTACATTTCCTTCCCCGCAATTGTAGGCGGCAATCACTAACGTCCAATCATGAAACACATTGTACATATTCTTAAAATATTGACATGCGGCATGGGTTGCCTTCAGCGGATCGCACCGTTCATCGACCAAACTGTTGATTTCCAATCCATACTGCTTGCCGGTGGGCAACATAAACTGCCACAGACCTGAAGCGCCGGCAATGGAAAGGGCGGTCGGATTGAGCGCCGACTCAACGATTGCCAGATATTTTAATTCATCGGGAAGTCCGTATTGGTCAAGCGCTTGCTCAATCATCGGGAAATAAAAACTCTCTAATCCCAACACATATTCTATCGAACTTCTTCTTCGTTCAACATATAAATTAATACAATTGCGTACAATGCGGTTGTAGGGCAGTTCCACCAAATTATTCAATTTTGAAAGCCGGCTCACGTAAATGGAGTCATTTCCGGGCAATACATTTTCATAACCGGGGTTTTCGCGTTTATGGGTATAATGCTTGACATACCACGAGTTCATCAGGCTGTCCAGATTGGATTCCCAACTTTCGGGAATAAATAACTCGCTGTCATCAACCGATGGATACAACTCTTCGCCGGAATGTAGGGAAGACGTATTACTTTCATTCGTTTGCGCTTTTATGCAAAAGCTTGTTCCTGCGATGAATAACAATAAAAAGCATTTCTTCATATCATATATTTATGTTTAAAAAGTCAGGCTGCACTGAAAACCCAATGCCCGTGTGTTGGGCGTTGATTGAGGTAAAATAACCGGATCTAAGCGTAAACTCAAATCCGGACTAAGGTCAAAATCAAACAATTGAGCGTCCACATAAGCATCTACCATGCAAATCAGATAAAGCCCGGCGGTAACGATATAACTCAAATCCCGGTTTCTCCGGTGAAAATCTTTTTGATTCTTTAATACTCTCGAAAAATTATTGATTCGTTGAGAATCCCATTCGCCTTCCAATTTTCTCCACGAATACGGAATATAATCTTCCCACGAATTGGTGGCGTCATTATTATCGGTAAAATCACGGTAAGCGTTTTTATATCCGCTGTATTGATTTCCATTCCATGTAATGGCATAAATACATCCTAAAAAACCTCCGTAAACAATCGGTAACTTCCAATATTTCCGGTTATAAATCTGTCCCAGTCCGGGAAAAATTGCCGAATAGATTACCGCTTTGGTCGGATCCGGTTTAAACGCTTCCGGCTTCGAAACCATTGTTTGGATTGCTTTTTCCATTTGTACGGTATCTACCACCAACGAATCCTGCGCTGCTAAACCGGCCGGAAGTACAATTGTTAAAAGTAATATGAATATGCGTAATATAAAATACTTCAAATCGGTAAAAGAATTTTATAACAAACGGCTAAGCCTAATCATTTTTTTTTATTGTATCAAAAAGCTGCATAATCCTTTCCAAATCCTGCTCGGAGGCAAAAGGAATACTTATTTTTCCCGATCCTTTTTCATTGATGGTAAAAGCCACCGTTGACCCGAAAAAATCGGATAAATGTTTTTTAAGTATATTGTATTCTTCCGGAGTATTCTTTTTTTTCGGTGGGGGCGCCGGAATGTTTTCGTCGCTATTTTCGTTGATTGCCTTAACAATTTCTTCTGTTTTACGTACCGAAAAGCCGTATTCAATAATCTGTTTATAGATCATCAACTGATCTGAAGGGTCTTCCAGCGAGAGCAGCAATTTGGCATGTCCCATATCAAACGGTTTATCTTTATCCCGCAAACCCATTTGAATCTCTGCCGGAAGTTTTAACAGTCGTAAGAAATTGGCAATCGTAGCGCGTTTTTTTCCTATTCTTTCGCTTAACTTTTCCTGTGTCAGTTTATAAGTATCAATTAATGTTTGTAGAGACAAGGCAATTTCGATGGGATTGAGGTCTTCCCGCTGAATATTTTCGATCAAGGCCATCTCCATGATGTTCTCGTCGCTTGTTTTTTTGATGTAAGCCGGTATTTTGTCTAAGCCGGCTATATGGGAAGCGCGATAACGCCGCTCGCCGGAAATAATTTGATAGCGTCCATCCTCTATTTCACGTAAAGTAATAGGTTGAATCACGCCCAGCGATTTTATGGAAGTTGCTAATTCTTCTAAGGCTTCTTCATCAAATACCGAGCGCGGCTGATCGGGGTTCGGAATAATTTTGGATAATTCTATTTCATTGATGGACGAGGATCCACTGGTTTGCAAATCGTCCATCGTAATTAATGATCCTAACCCTCTTCCTAAAGCATCTTTTTTGCTCATTACCGTTTATTTTTATCTATTATCTCCTGAGCTAACTGGATGTAATTCAATGCTCCTTTGGATTCCGAATCATAAATCAATGCCGGCTGTCCGTAGCTGGGGGCTTCGCTCAATTTAACGTTCCGTTGAATGACTGTTGTAAATACCATATCGCTAAAATTTCTTTTTACATCGTCATAAACCGAGTTGGAAAGACGTAAACGCGGGTCGTACATTGTTAAGAGGAAACCTTCAATCTCTAAAGCCGGATTTAATTTGGATTTGATAATTTTAATCGTATTCAATAATTTAGTAATCCCTTCCAACGCAAAATATTCGCATTGAACGGGTATAATAACCGAATCGGCGGCTGTAAGCGAATTAACCGTGATTAATCCCAAAGACGGGGAACAGTCGATAAAAATGTAATCATAAGAATCCCGGATTTGATCCAAAACGCCTTTCAATACTTTTTCCCGGTTAGAAAAATTCAACATTTCTATTTCCGCTCCAACCAAGTCGATATGCGAAGGTAAGACATGTAAATTAAGGACTTCGGTCGAAACAATAGCTTTTGCCGGATCAACTTTATCTACAATACATTCGTAGATAGAATATTCAATTCCGTTGATATCGATTCCTACTCCTGATGAGGCATTGGCTTGCGGATCGGCGTCAACAATCAAGACTTTTTTGTCCAAAGCTCCGATGGAGGCGGCTAAGTTAATAGCAGTAGTCGTTTTTCCGACTCCTCCTTTTTGATTAGCTATTGCTATAACTTTTCCCATAAATTTTGTTGCTAATTTTATTATTTTTTCAGAGCACAAATGTAATTAAATTC
>JAISNS010000044.1 GCA_031276105.1 Dysgonamonadaceae bacterium | reverse complement strand
CACGGTTGGCTGCCTGGTGGCTACGCCCTCGGTGGCGGTAACTCTTCTACGCGCGATGTGGGTTCGTACGGACGCTATTGGTCGTCCACTGAGCAGGACTCGAATTACAGCTGCGGCATGTTCACTTACTCATCCGGTGTCCTCCCGACTGACGTCGGCTATCGCTACGAGGGGTTCTCGCTGCGTTGCGTCAAGTAGCTTCCGGCACTTTCCTTTCTTACGAACTGGGCGGATGGGCGCGGATTGACAAGGGGGCAAGCCCCCTTGTTGGTATAAAATCCGCGTCAATCCGCCCAATCCGTGTTATCCGCATTCCATGTATTTCAAATTGTCGTGATACCCAAATAATTAAAAAAAAATATTACCTTTGCCGCATTCATCAATTTATTCACGCATGAAAAAAATATTAATTGTATCTATCGCCATATTATTATACGGATGTCTGTCGAAGCGGGCAGAGAAAGAGTGTAACACATTTGTTGAGCGTCCCGACCCTCATCCCGATACCGTATCTTGGCGTTCGACGGGGTTTAACGTGTCGTTTGGCTCGACGAATACACGTTATGCCAAGTACAAGGAGCCGGACGTTACGGTTACGAGATCGCAAAAACTCTACGCATGGCGAGGCGAACGTGTTTCGGCGCAAATCGTTGTGTGGACGTCTACACCTTTGCGGCAGATAGCGTGCGAAGTGCAGGAATTGAAATCATCCGGCGCAGTTATTCCTGCCGGTGCGGTCGAAGCGCGTTTCGTGCGCTATACTTTGACCGACGTTTTCGGGGAAGGATGCGGTTGGCGTAAAGCCGAAGATTTTCCGGTTTCCCTGACCGGCGACATGCTCGACAATATAGAGTGTATCGACATGGACGCCAAAAGTGTTCGTCCCGTGTGGATAACCATAAACGTACCCGATTCCGTAGCCGCCGGAATTTACAGGGGCAACATCAACGTGTATGCACGCGGCAAACGTCCTGCAACGCTGACCGTAGAACTCGAAGTGGCGCCGGAAATCTTGCCGCCGGCTTCGCAATGGCGTTATCATCTTGATTTGTGGCAACATCCTTCGGCTGTGGCTCGAACGCAAAACCTCAAACTGTGGAGCGATGAACATTTCAACGCCTTACGTCCGGTGATGAAAATGCTTGCCGGAGCCGGACAGAAAGTTATCACCGCCACGCTGAACAAAGACCCATGGAATCATCAGTGTTACGACGCTTATGACGACATGATTCGTTGGACGAAAAACGAAGACGGTTCGTGGACTTACGATTACACGGTATTCGACCAATGGGTTGATTTTATGATTAATATCGGCATTGCGAATATGATTAACTGTTATTCGATGGCGCCCTGGAACAACGAACTGCATTATAACGATGCCAAATCGGGCGCGATGATTACCGTCAAAGCCGATCCGGGCACAAAGGATTTTATCGCAATGTGGAGTCCCTTCCTCAAAGATTTTGTACGGCATCTCCGGGAGAAAAAATGGCTGGAAATAACGAATATAGCGATGGACGAACGCTCGCCCGAAGTGATGGACGAAATACTCGGACTGTTGAAAAGCGTTGCACCGGAACTTGGCATTGCTCTTGCCGACAATCATCAGAGCTACAAACGGTATTCGTATATCAAAGATTTGTGTGTGGCAATCGGTTCGGTTCCCGATTCTGCCGACCTTGCCTATCGTAAAGCCAACGGGCTGAATACTACGTATTACGTTTGTTGTTCGGACAGCTTTCCGAATGTATTTACATTTTCCGACCCTGCGGAAGCGGTGTATGCGGCATGGTGTTCGAAGGCTAACGGGTTCGACGGTTTTCTGCGGTGGGCCTACAATTCGTGGGTAGAAAATCCGGAATTGGATTCGCGTTTCAGGACTTGGCCCTCGGGCGACACGTTTATTGTTTATCCCGAAGCAAAGAGTTCCATCCGTTTCGAACGTTTAATCGAAGGCATTCAGGATGTAGAAAAATTGGCGATCCTGATCTCCAAACTCGAACAGCAGAATACTCCCGAAGCGAAAGCAAAACTGAAATCCATACGTCTCACGTTGGAACAGTTTAAGTCTCCCGTCAAGCCGGATAATATGGAAGCAATGATTGAAAACGCAAAAATGATATTCCGGTAACGAAAACTAAAAACGATTGATTTCCCGTTCTACATTCTCCAAATGCCGGTACCATTCTTCTCCGAATTTGCGAATAAGGGGTTCTTTCAGAAAACGAAAAACTTTCACGCCGTTCTTTTCTCCCAATTGAACGGCTGCCCGGCAAACTTGCCGACAGTGATAGTTGACTGCCCGGAATCCCCGGTAGTTTGCAACGCGAACGGGATATAAATGACAGGATATGGGTTTGTAAAAGTTGGTTTTGCCCTCCCTGCAAGCTTTTTCGATGGCACATTGGCAGTAGCCGTTTTCGTCGTAACAGGTGAAAACGCAATCTTCGCCTTCCACGATGGAAGTAACAAACTCGCCGTCTTCGTCTAAGTAAACAACACCCTGCTTTTTGATAACTTCCTGCGCTTGAGGCGACAAATAGTCCCAAACGGCAGGAAGCGCTTCTTCCAGCAACGCAACTTCTTCGTCTTCTACCGGTGCGCCGGATTCGCCTTCGACGCAGCAAATGCCTTTACAAACCGGCAAATCGCAGATAAACGATTCTTCAAGGAGATCCATGCTGACAATTGTGTCCAGTATCTGTATCATGTTCTTAAAATTCGTTTCGGGAAGAAAAGGCCAGTTCCTTTCCCCGGAATGTTTCGTTAAACCGCCCATTGTCGTACACCGGGACGCCGTTCACGAATGTCGTTTGCACTTTACTTGAAAAGGTGACGCCTTCCATGGGCGACCATCCGCATTTGTACAGCAGGTTGTCTTTCGAAACAGTCCATGTATGGTTTGGATCGACCAACACCAAATCGGCGTAATAACCTTCCCTGATAAATCCCCGGTCTTTGATTCCGAACAGACGCGCCGGAGCGTGCGCCGTTTTTTCGACAACCAGTTCTTCGGTAAAAATGCCTTGCCGGCACATTTCCAGCATCACCGTCAACGCATGTTGCACCATCGGCCCGCCGGAAGCAGCTTTCAGGCAGGATCCTGCTTTTTCCGGCAACGTGTGAGGTGCATGGTCGGTAGCGACAACATCTATTTTTCCTTCAATCAGCGCCCGGCGCAAAGCGTCGCGATCGGCACGCGATTTTATCGCCGGATTCCATTTAATTAAATTTCCTTTCGTTGCATAATCTTCGTCGGTAAACCAGAGGTGATGCACACAAACTTCGGCAGTTATCTGTTTTTCTTCCAACGGTTTTGCTTCCAGCAACGATAATTCTTTCGCGGTCGACAGATGAAAGAGATGCAGGCGTGCCCGGTGTTTCTTCGCCAAGCGGACGGCTTCGGAGGAAGAGCGGTAACAGGCTTCGACGTCCCGGATTTTCGAGTGGAAAGTTACATCCAAGTTTTCCCCGTATTCTTCGATGAAGCGGGCTTTGTTTGCGGCAATCACCGTTTCGTCTTCACAATGAACGGCAATAATATGATTGACTTCCGAAAAAATTCTCTCCAAAGTATCCGCGTCATCGACCAGCATATTTCCGGTCGATGCTCCCATGAACACTTTTACGGCGGCTGCTCTTTTTGCTCCGGCTTTTGTCAGTTCATCCGTGTTATCGTTGGTTGCTCCGATGAAAAAAGTGTAATTGGCGAGCGATGTACGGCTTGCCCGTTCGAACTTGTCGTTCAAAGCGGCTATCGTAACTGTCTGAGGAACAGTATTCGGCATGTCCATGAACGATGTAATTCCGCCCGCTACGCCCGCCCTCGATTCGCTGTGGATATCGCCTTTGTGAGTTAGTCCCGGTTCACGGAAATGCACCTGATCGTCGATCAGGCCGGGCAACAGCCAAAGGCCTTCCGCATCAATTACGTTTGCCGTTTCTTCAACTTTTGCAGGAAAAGTTGCGATTGTTTTAATCCGTTCGCCTTCAATCAATACGTTTGCTTTGAAGCGGCGTCCTTCATTGATGATGGTTACATTCCGGATTTGTATCATTTGTTTTGGGATAAGGATGAAACAGGCTGTGCCATTTAAGTTGGATAACTCCAAACAAGGCTTCGCCGAATATATCGCCGCTCATCTTGGACGTGCCGGCTTCGCGGTTGATAAACACGATAGGGATTTCTTTCAGGCGAAAGCCGCTTTTATAAGCGATGAATTTCATTTCGATTTGGAAGGCGTAGCCTTTGAAGCGGATTTTGTTCAAATTTATTGTTTCCAATACTTTGCGCCGGTAGCATTTGAAGCCGGCAGTTGTATCTTTTATATTCATTCCTGAAATCAGGCGTACATATTTGGAGGCAAAATAAGAGAGTAGCACGCGCATTATCGGCCAGTTCACCACGTTTACGCCGGAAATATACCGGGAGCCGATGGCTACGTCGGCGCCTTCTTCGGAACAGGTTTTGTACAAACGAATCAAATCGTCGGGATTGTGCGAAAAGTCGGCGTCCATTTCGAAAATATATTCGTATCCTGCTTGCAATGCCCATTTGAAACCGGCGATATAAGCCGTTCCCAAGCCTGATTTTCCTTCCCGTTCGATGAGATGCAAGCGTTTAAAGAAACGCTGTTGCAAACGTTTGACAACTTCGGCCGTTCCATCGGGCGATCCGTCGTCAACGATGAGTATATCAAAATTAAAAGACAATGAGAAGACTTTGAGAATCATTTTCTCAATGTTTTCTATCTCATTGTATGTAGGAATTATAACAATACTGTCACTCATAATTATTTATTACCGGTATTTTTTAGGACAACAAAGATAAACACTACAATTTGAATTTACCTCATAATTGGCTAAATAAATTTAGAACCAGTTGTCCCACAAATAGCTGTATTTTTTTTCTTTTTTACTGTTCTTCAGATTATCCAGATCAAAAACGGCATAAAAAGACTGTTCGTGATACATTTGCCGTTCCATCAAGTGAAGCGAATATTGAAAAGTCAGCCTCACGGCGCCGGTTTTAATGAAATGGATATGAAAGTCGAGCCGGTCGTATTCTTTGGCGCGGTAAACCGGGTCGCCCCAATAAAGTTCGGCGCCATAATCGTTGCGAAACACTTGCTGACTTCCGCCTTTATAATAGGTATTGAACAATCCCAAGCCTTTGTATTCCACTTTCAACTCCGACAATAAGCCATGCGGAGTGTTCCAAACGCCGATTTCGCGGTTGCGTTCAAGTCCTGCCGACCATCCCGCATTTACTTCCAATTTTTCGAAAGGACTCCCGGATGCCAAATCCAATCCGAAAGAAGTCAATATCAATCCATTATCATGCAACGGTTCCGGTTTTTCGCGGCCTTTCGTTTTCGCAAAATGAAACATATAGCCGAAATGCTGCATATAAAACGGTTTCCGGTTGTATCGTCCCGACCATCCCATGAAAAAAGCTTCCCGCCGCTTGTCGGTTTGACGGCTTGCCCAATCCAGCCACACGTTGGCATAGTTTCCGTTCACTTTTAATTCCCAGAAAATCCCGTTCAATAAAGGGCGGTAATTCGTTATCGAATCCTGAAAAAACATCCGGGGATATTTATCCAGCGCCAGTTGGCGGGGGAAAGCACCGGCATAAAAGCGGAAAGGCTTACCGGCATATTCATAATAGAGGACAGGATCGAGCGATCGGATTTTTTCGTCGCTTCCCCATTCGTGTAACCCGTCGAATCCAAGCCAAATGCGATGTTTATTTTGCAGGTTCAATCCTAATTCGGGGGCTAAATGAACGCCGGCCATCGTTTGGGGAATTTGAACGGA
>JAISNS010000359.1 GCA_031276105.1 Dysgonamonadaceae bacterium | reverse complement strand
CTTATTGATGCGAAAAAATAATTTCCAGCAACAATTGCATTCCGGTATTGCAGGCGCGTAAAATGTTGCTTTCACGGTTTTGGGAAAAGTGGAATTTTTGCGCATGGAGTTTGTCGTTGTAAGAAACGGCTATCCAGACGGTTCCTACCGGTTTTCCGGGTGTTCCGCCGTCGGGACCCGCAATTCCGGTTGTAGCGATAGAGCAATCCGAATGAAAAATTTTCCGCGCTCCCCAAGCCATTTGTTCCACGACCGGCCGGCTTACGGCGCCATGTTCTTCTATGTCGGAAAAATTCACCCCCAACACATCGCGTTTTGCCTCATTGGAATAGGATACTACGCCTCCCTTAAAATAACGGGAACAGCCGGGAATGGCCGTAAATAAACCGGCTAATTTCCCTCCGGTGCAGCTTTCGGCAACGCTTAATGTCAACCCTTTTTCCCGTAACAGTTTATCCAATGTGATTTCCAAATCTTCATCCGCTTCGGAAACAATATCGTTTTGCAACAAATTCCATAATTTATCCCGTTGTTTTTGCATCTCTCCGGCAAGCGATTCTTCGTTATCGCTTTTTCCGGTCAAACGCAAGCGAATCAAACCGGAAGTGGGTAAATAAGCCAACTTGATAAAGTCGGGCAATGCACATTCAAATGTTTCCAACTGCATGGACAGTAACGATTCGGAATAGTTTTTCACCCAAAACGTCCGGTGCAGAATCGCCGCTGAAACAGGGAAAAAGGCTTGTAACCGGGGAATTATATCATTAGACATGGCCGCTTTCATTTCGTAAGGCACTCCGGGCATAGAAACCAATATTTTCCCGTTCCGTTCAAACCAAGTAACAGGAGCCGTTCCCGCTTTGTTTTGAATAACCGTACAATTATCAGGAACATAAGCCTGATTGCGGGTTAATTCATTTAAGTCTCTGTGAAGTCCGGCCATTACATTTTCCACCGTTTTCAGGGTTTGCAAATCAAACACTAAACGGGCATTGAAAAAGCGGCAAAGCGTATGTTTGGTAATATCGTCTTTTGTCGGGCCGATGCCTCCGGTTACCAAAACTACGGAAACCCGCGAAAAAGCCCGCTCAAAAGCATCCAAAATGTCGGATTCGACGTCTCCAACCGTCGTTTTGTATTGGACGTCAAACCCTACTTTATTTAGTTGTTGACTCATCCATGAAGAATTGGTATCAACCACCTGTCCGATTAGCAATTCATCGCCGATAGTAATGATTTCAACTTTAACCATACGACAAGCCGCATCATTTGCGCTTTAACTTCTTTTTTTTCAATAAGCCGTTCCATGTAAACCAAATACCGGCAACAATAAACGGAATACTTAACAATTGCCCCATATTAAGAAACAGATTTTCCTCAAAATTAACCTGAATTTCCTTGAAAAATTCGACAAAGAAACGCGAAAGGAATATTCCAATCATAAATACGCCGAATATCAACCCCGGATATTTGTAATCCTCTCTTTTCCAATACATCCACAGACAAATGCAAGCAGTAAGAATATAAAAGAAAGCTTCGTATAATTGGGTAGGATGCGAGGGAACAGAGAAAGCAGGCGGCATTCCATGCAGCCAGTAAGGAATATTCGTGATAAACCGGAAAGCCCAGGGAAGATTCGTTTCATGACCGTAGATTTCATGATTCATCAGATTGCCGATACGAATCAATGCCGCTGCGAATCCCACAGGAACGACCAACCGGTCGAAAGTCCACAACATACTCTTGCGCGTTACTTTCTTCGAATAAATCCATACGGCAATGATGATGCCCAACGTACCTCCGTGACTGGCCAATCCACCTTCCCATATTTTTATGATTTCAAACGGATGTTTATAATAATACCAAAAATCATTGTCCGCACCATAGAATAGACAATGCCCTAACCGGGCGCCAACGGCAGTAGCTACAACTACATAGATAAAAAGTTTATCGAACCAGTCTTCTTTTAACTGCTCATGCTGCCAGATTTTACGGACAATCCACGTTCCTAATAAAAAACCCAAAGCAAAGACAATTCCATACCAACGAACCTCTCTCTCCAGAAAAGGAATAGTAAAAGCGACCGGATCGGCTGTCCAAGTAATAACAGATAACATATTTCTATTTTTTTAATCGTTTAATTGAGCTACAAAAGTAACTAATTCTAATAAAGAAATAAAAAAAATAAGAGAAAAAGGCTAAATCTTTTTTTGAGGCGCCGGAGAAAAATAGAGTTACACTCTATACAGGAAAAAGTCACGATTTCTGATACCAAAATTATTGGCAATAAATCGTTGGTTTTTTTCTCATACAGCCAATCGAATATCTTATAAGTTATAATTTTTTCATCACCCAATATCCTGCTTCCAACCAACGGGTCTAAGTCTAATCTTACTCCCTAACAACCCTAACCCTAATAGGGTTGATGTGCGCTGTTTCGTTTCAGTATTTCCAGAATATCCTCGTTGTTTAAGCCGGAAAATGCCTGGATTTGCTCTATGGGGAGCTTGTTTTGATAGGCAGATAGAATGATTCTTTCCAATTCTTCTGCCCGTCCTTTTGCTTCGCCTTCCGCTAATCCTTTCGCCTCGCCTTCTGCTCGTCCTTCCGCTAATCCTTTCGCTAATCCTTTTGCTAATCCTTCCGCTAATCCTTCCGCCTGGGCTTGGTCGTTCAATCCTTTTTCCGTGCTGATGCGATCCCAATATTGGTCGTAAATTTCCAGTTCTTCGGCGGTAAAGGCGCCTTCTTCGCATAGCGCCAACGCTTCCTTTATTTCCTTACTTTCAAGCAGACCGGCGGGGACTTGCTGCGTTTGGTCTTCGATTTCGCGCAGGAAACGAAGCCACGAAACAGCCATTTGACGATCCGGCCATTTTTCCGGTTTGAATTTCTCCAATTCTATCAACACAAATTCCAAGCCTTCGATGACTTCATCCGTATTGTAGCGGTTGATGGTTTGATAGTGATGGTAAAATTCATCCGTTTCCCGATCGAAAGTATTATTGATAATTCCCAAACCGTAAACCGGTTGCAGCAAATGATAACTTTCGCCTTTGACTATTTGCCGTATGTAGGCTTTGGATGCGTTGAATACCAGCCGGCTTTTGAAGATTTCACTCCAATACATCTGCATTTCCACTATAAAATGCCGTCCGAAATTGTCGATACATTTTACATCTACTATGGAGTTTTTCCCCAGTGGATTGTCCGGTAACTGTTCCGGTAAAAGGTATTCCAGGTGCTCAATCCTCCGTCCGGGAGCAAGGGGCATCAGGGCATTCAAAAAACTGACAAGCAAGTGGGGATGTTCTCCGAATATCCGCTTAAAGGTCAAATCGTTTTTGGGATCAAGATAACGTGCCATGTTTATTTGTTTTTGGTAAAAAATATTTTCTTAATTATATCAAAGGCAAAGATAGATTTTTTTTCTTATACGGCAATCGAATGTCTTATCAGTTATAATTTTTTCATCACTAATACCGTTGATAAACCGCCTTTTCCGAAAAAAAATTAAAAAGATGAATGGTATCGACGACGATTGCGTATGGTCATATGGAAACAGTGGAAGCGAATAAAGAGCAAATTCGCGAACCTGACAAAGTTGGAAATCAAGAAATCGAAAGCGTGGGAATGTGCCAATACACGGAAAGGCTATTGGCACACAGCTGTAAATTAAAGAACCGCCGTGTACCGAACGGTACACACGGTGGTTTGAGAGGTCGGAACGGGAAATAATCCCGTTCCTCCTACTCGATTTAATTTTTATAATAGTAAGAAATAAAGTTCCTGAAACTACCGAACGCAACGCAGCGAGAACCCGAAGTAGCGATAGGTATAGCTCGACGGGCTGAAGAGGCTGCTGTTAACGAGCGCGTAGTAGCCGGAATCCGAGCTATCCTCAGTGGACGACCAATAGTAACCGGTCGGACCAGTATTGTCCACAGAGCCACCGTAGGCGCAGCCACCAAGCAGCCAACCGTGCATTCCGTATTTTACAGTAACACCTACATTCGTCTCTGCATTGTAGTACGTCTGAAACTCATCTAGTGACGGAACATGCCATGGACTGGGACACAAAACATCAGCATACGTAGCAACCATACACCACGTAAACCATGAACCATAAAGATTTGTATTTGTTGCATTGGTATGATCACGATAATCAATTAGAGAATTACTGGTGGAAGCAAGAGTCTTCTTGTCTCCCTTTCCAATTATCTTTATGGGAGGCGAAAATACAAGCCCACTGGTAGTAGTCACGTCAGAACCGCTGGCAAAATCCACATTAGCCGAACTTATAAGAGGTATAGCAGGAAGAGGATCACAACCGGCGATAACAACAGTTCCGGTAACAGGCAAACGAGTAGCAGAAACACAACCGGTAGTAAGATTACGAGATTCGGCAAAATACGTTTGGGTGGAAGTTAAAGTTGGAGAATAGGGGCTGCCGCTTGCTATTTTATTCCCGCCGCTAAGAGCATCGTACCAGTCAATCGTACAGTTGGCCGGAGGAGTTGCGCTGAACGTTATATTACTTCCACTGCTACCGGAATTGGAACTGGGATTACTCGGTATATTAGGTATGGCAACAATCGTTACATCTTTCGTACTCTCGCGTCGAGTACCGCCGCCGCACGAACTCACTGCACGAACTGTAATCGAACCGGCAGAATAAGTGTCAACGGCCCCGGTAATAGTAATAATAGTGTCATTAGAAGTACCGGTCAGCCCGGCAGGTAATGTCCAAACATAACTCGTAGCGCCCTTTACACTGTCTATTTTGGCGGTAAATGTAGCGCCGCCGCATATCGTAGCTCCTGAAAAAGTAATCGGCCCGGGAATGGGAGGCGCGCAGGGCTTTATCCAGTCATACCCATCCCAAACGTAGATGCCAACGCCGGTCGTCGCATCTGTGTTGTAAACAATCATTCCGACAAGCTCCTTATTCGTGTCTTGCTCGGTGGAAATATTCACAAACGTATTGGCGGGAATAACGCTCAAATTCGGGAGTGCAACATTGGAGAGCAGCAGCCCGCCGGTAGCGCCCCGATTCAAATCCAATAAAGCGCCGGCTGTGGGCGCAGTCAATGCGCCGATAGTTACTTGGGCGCGCAGGTTGGCGCTCAAAAGAAGCGCTAATGTTACCGATAATACTAAAATCTTTTTTGTCATTGTAATTGTTGTTTATAATTTATAATACTTATTTCTTAATTCCTAATTCTTAATTCCTAATTCTTAATTCTTAATTCCCTTCTATTCCTGTCATTGCGGGCTTGACCCGCAATCCCCTGATAATCAGCAACACGTTGTTCAGGGGATCCCGCGTCAAGCGCGGGATGACAACGGCGCATG
>JAISNS010000319.1 GCA_031276105.1 Dysgonamonadaceae bacterium | reverse complement strand
TCAGTGTCCGTGCTCGCCGTGGTCGGCGCTCATCGACGAGAGGTAGAATGCGTTGGATATAACGACAGTTGATTCTTCTTCCAATGGTTCGACGGGCGTTATCTGCGTATAGCCTCCTTCGGTGAGGCCGGTTATGACTTCGACTGCCGTAAAGTGGAATGTTTCTCCGGTTTCTTCTTCCAACACAAAGAGGTATTTCTTCCCGTTTTTGTTTACAATGGCGTCGCTGGGGACGGCTTCCGTTTGCTGCTTGCCGGTGTTGATTGAGCCGGTTACGTACATGCCGGGCAAGAGCTTGAAGGAGGGCTTCGCCGGCAAGGATACGTGTACCGGTATCGCGTGGGTGTCTTCTTCAAAGGAATTGTTTATTTCGTAAATTCGACCGGTAAGCCGGATCGAGGGTTGGTTGGTGAGGGTTATATCGACTTCCTGGCCAACGGCTATGTGGTTGACGTCCTTTTCAAAGACGTTGAGGTCGCAGTGAATCCCCGCATTGTCCGTGATGCTCATCAGGGAGGTTTGCCGGTCAACATAACTGCCGGTACTGACATATATCTTGTTGACATATCCGGAAATCGGGGCTTTGAGTGGAATTTGTACCGCCAGTTTCCCGCCGGAAACCTGTTCGGGATTGATAGCGAGTTGCTGAAGCTGTTTTTCGAGTGCGGACAGTTGCGCTTTCGTTATTTCGTAAGCGGCAGTGGCTTGTTGCAGTGTTTTTTCTATACCGGCGCTTTGCGAAAACAGTTCTTTTTGACGGTTGTATTCCTGTTCGGCCATCAGGGTTTCTTTTTTCAGTACGAGGTAATTCTTTTGCAGTTCCACAATTTCCGTATTTTCCAGGTAGGCCACCGTTTGCCCGGCTGTTACGTATTTGCCTTCGGTGACAAGCGCTTGCTTGATGACGCCTCCAAGGAGGGAGGTTACTTCCGCCTTTTTTTGCGGATCGAGGGCTAACTGACCGTTTACACGGATGATGTTGTTCAAATCGCGCCGCTCTATTTTACCGAGCCGGATATCGACGGCTTTCATTTGCGCGCCGGTTAATGCGATTTCGTCGTCGTGTGCGTGTGCGTCTTCGCTGTTTGTTTCCTGTGTTGAACGTTGCCCGCACGATAGTAACGTTGCGAAGGCTAAAATAATGATTGATACTGTATTTATTTTTTTCATGATTGTTTATTGATTTCCTTGTAAATAATTTAATGTGATAACGGTTTGATTGTAATCGTTTACGGCATTGGCGTATTGCAAATGCAGGTCGATGGCTGTTTTCAGGTTCAGGATGTATTCCGGATAGTCGATTTCGCCTTTTTGGTAAGCTAATTGCGAGATGCGGTTTATTTCGTGCGCCTGTTCTTTGCCTTGCGTCCGGTAATAGTCGAGGACGTTTTTTGCTTTCCGATAGTCATTCATAACGATTTGATATTCTTTGTTTAATGAGTTCAGGGTTTCTTCCTGCCGCAGGGTTATGATTGCTATTTCCCGTTTGGCGGCGCGGACTTTCGCCCGCTGTTCCCCGAAAAAGAGTGGAAGGCTGATTCCGATCTCAAAGCCCATGCAGTTTCCTTTATCGAAACGGTTCCTCGTAATATGATAGGGATTGAATCCGGGTATCAGGTACTGACTTCGCAAGGCGATATTGAACGTGGGTAAAAAACCTTGCCGGGTTAAGTTGAGGTTCTTTTCGCCGGCTGTTTTTTTACTTTCAAAGACGCGGTTGAGGGGAGTCTGTTCCGGGTTAAAGTCGTTCGACCCATCAAGCGGTTCTATTACCGGAAGTGTTGATTCGGCGGGTGTTATCCATTCGTCGCTATTCATCCACCGTTGCAAATTGAGTTGTATGTTTTGGTAGTTTTTTTCGGCTTTTTGCAGTTCCATTTTATTTTCGCTGCAAAGCCGTTCGGCATTCATTGGTTCCAAGCGGTTGGTTTCGCCGGCCTTGAAGCGGGCTGTGGCCGTGCCTGCAAAGTGGTCGTAAATACTGTCCTGCTCCTGCAATATCCGTATATTTTCCTTTGCATAAAGCAATTGATAGTAGATACTCGAAATTTGTTTAACCAGTTCGTTGCGGGTTACTTCCAGGCGGCTTCGTTCCAAACCGGTTTCGGCTTTCAGCCGGCTGCGCCGGGAAAAGTAAACCGTCGGGAAATCGAAGCTTTGGCTGAGCGAGAAGCTGTTGTCGGGACTGCCGCCCGAAGTCGGATCTTGACTCAGCGAAACGGTTGTTGGGTCTATATTGAACGCCGTGCCCTGCAAGTCTTCCGCCTGCTTGACGGCTATCTTGCCCGATTTTATGGAGAGGTTGTTTTCGACGGCTTCCCGGATACATTCTTGCAGCGATTTTACTTTTTCCTGCGCGTTGATTACGGGAGGAAAAATGAATAATGCCGCCAATAAAATACAGTTAATTTTTTGTTTCATCATATAAATTTTTTGTTTTCTTATTATTTTGATTGTATTTGTCATTGCGGGCTTGACCCGCAATCCCCTTCAAAAGCGCAGTGCATTGTTCAGGGAATCCCGCGTCAAGCGCGGGATGACACACTTTTGAGACGGCCGATCTTATAGATCGCCGGCAAGACGAGCAAGGTGAGCAGGGTTGCCGTAAGCAGTCCGCCGATAACGACGGTTGCCAACGGCCGTTGAACTTCCGCGCCGTCGCTGGTGGAGAGCGCCATCGGCAGGAATCCCAAGGAAGCGACAAGGGCAGTCATCAATACCGGACGTAGCCGGAGCATACAGGCCTTGATAATCCGCTCGTTGACGTCTTGGATGCCTTCTTTTTCAAATTGATTGAATTGCCCGATAAGTACGATTCCGTTCAAAACCGAAACGCCGAACAGGGCAATGAATCCTACTCCGGCCGATATGCTGAACGGCATGTCTCGCAGCCACAAAGCCCAAATACCTCCTATGGCGGAAAGCGGAATGGCGGTGAAAACGAATAGCGATTCTTTCACGCTTTTCAGCGTAGCGTACAGCAAAAAGAGGATTAAAAGTAATGCCACCGGAACGGCAACCATCAGCCGGTCTTTGGCTTCTTCCAGGTTTTGGAACTGTCCGCCGTACGTATAATAATAGCCCGGCGGCAGTTTCAACGCTTTATCCAGCAGGGTTTGAATGTCGAAGACGGTACTTTGTACGTCGCGGCCACGGACATTAAATCCGACATAAATCCGGCGTTGTCCGTTCTCGTGCGTTATCTGCGCCGGGGCGTTGCGGTATTCGATTTCGGCCACTTGCGAAAGGGGAATACTTGCCTGCGAGCCGGGCAAGGGCAGAGAAAGGTTTTCCAGGGAATGAATATCGTTTCGCAAATCGTTTTCCATCCTTATTACCAGTTCGAAGCGGCGGTCTTCTTCCAATACGTAACCGGCTTCTTTTCCGGCAAATGCAGTCGTTAATATCCGGTTGGCGTCTTTGACGGACAGGCCGTATCGGGCTAAGCGGTCGCGGTTGTAAACGACCTGAATCTGAGGCAATCCGGTTACCTTTTCCACAAACGGTTCGGTCACTCCTTTTATCCGGCCGATCAGCGAAGCAATTTTGTTTGCGGAAGCGCTCAACACATCCGGATCGTTGCCGTAAATTTTAATGGCCACGTCCTGTTTGATACCGGTTATCAATTCGTTGGTACGCATCTGTATCGGTTGAGTCATTTCCACTTCCAAGCCGGGAATGATGGCTAAAGCCTTTTCCATTTTGTCCATCAGTTCTTCTTTCGTTTGCCCCGAAGTCCACTCCTTCTTGGGAATCAAAGCAATCATCATGTCGGCTCGTTCAACGGGCATGGGGTCGGTGGGAATTTCCGCGCTTCCGATCCGGGTAACCGCCTGTTTGACTTCGGGGAACTGTTCTTTCAATAACTTTTCCGCCTGCGTTGCGCTTTGAACCATTTGCGTTAAAGACGTTCCCTGCTCCATACTGAGTTCGGCGGCAAAATCGCCTTCCTCCAAGTTGGGAATAAACTCTCCCCCCATGCGGGCAAATACGAAAAGGCTAATCGCAAAAAGAATAACCATACCTGTTATTAACGATTTACTCCGGTTCAAACTGTGGGTAATAAGCGGACGATACCAGCGATGAAGCCTGTCCATGATGGCGTCGGAAATATTCCGCCGGTGTTTCGGTTTCTTGCTTAAAAGCAAAGCGCTTGCCACCGGCACATAGGTCAACGAGAGGATGAATGCGCCTAATATGGCAAAAAACACCGTCATCGCCATCGGACGAAACATTTTGCCTTCGATGCCCACCAGCGTGAAGAGCGGGATATAGACAATCAGGATGATGATTTCGCCGAACGCCGCGCTGTTCCGTATCTTGGAAGCCGAATCGAACACTTCGCCGTCCATTGCTTTTTGCGACAGACGGACGCCTTTATAACGCGACTTCCCGGCATGGATATGGTGACAGACGGCTTCGACAATGATAACCGCTCCATCGACAATCAGCCCGAAATCAATGGCGCCGAGACTCATCAGATTACCGCTTACGCCGAAAACGCCCATCATGCCGAACGCAAAAAGCATGGAAAGCGGAATGACGGATGCAACGACCAAGCCCGCCCTGAAACTCCCTAAAAACACTACCAAGATAAAAATAACGATCAAGCCTCCTTCAATCAGGTTTTTAATAATCGTATTCGTTACCCTGTCAACCAACTGCGTCCGGTCGATAAACGGCTCGATAACCACGCCTTCCGGCAAACTCTTTTGTACCTGCGTCATTCGCTCCTTTACGTTTTGGATGACCTGCTGAAAATTCTCGCCTTTCAACATCAACGTAATACCGGCCACTACCTCGCCTTCGCCGTTGCGGGTGACCGCTCCATAGCGGGTGGCGCTGCCGAACTGCACCGTAGCGACATCGCGAACCAGGAGCGGCGTTCCGTTCACCGTTTTGACCGGTATCCGTTCGATATCGTTCAGCGAACCGGCCAATCCGATGCCACGAATGAAATACCGGTTACTGTACTGTTCAATGTAGCCTCCACCGGTATTTTCGTTGTTATTTTCGAGTGCGGCGTAAATTTCGGGAATCGTTACGCCCGCCGCATTCAACCGGTCGGTATTGATCGCCACTTCATATTGCTTCACAAAACCGCCCCAGCCACTGACTTCGGCCACGCCTTCGGTGCCGGCCAGTTGCTTCCTTACGATCCAGTCCTGCATGGTTCTGAGGTCGGTCAGGCTATATTTGTCTTCATAACCTTTCCGGGCGCGGATCGTATAATGATATATTTCGCCCAATCCGGTAGAAACAGGCGCAAGGCTTATCGTTCCCCTATCTTCAGGAATCATATCCTCTGCTTCCTTCAGTTGTTGGCTCACCTGTTGCCGCGCCCAATAAATATCGGCGTCTTCTTTGAAAACGAGCGTAATCACCGACAACCCGCTCCGGCTGATACTTCGCCGTTCGATCACTTTCGGGATATTCGCCAGCGACATTTCGACCGGCGTAGTGATCAATTGCTCTATTTCCTGCGCTCCGAGCGATGGCGCCTGCGTGATGACCTGTACCTGATTATTCGTTATATCAGGCGTCGAGTCGAACGGTAATTGTGAAAGTGAATACGTCCCCCAAATAATGAGAGCAACCGTCATCACCCCAATTACCAATTTATTTTCAATTGATAATTTGATTAATTTCCGAAACATGCTTTAAATAAATTATGAATTATGAGTTATGAATTATGAATTATGAGCGTTTATGAATTATGAATTATGAGTTAAGCGTCGCTTTGCGCCAACTCATAATTCATATTTCATAATTCATAATTCATAAACGCGGTGGTTGCCCGAGGTCTTCGGGCGAAAGGGAAGAGTAAATAGGGAGCATATAAGCAACAACGCTTTGAGAAAGCGTTTGTATTTTAAGTTGAATACCGGTCAAGGAATGGATAACCGTAAATCCGCCGCAGGTATTGCACAAACAAAAAGGCGAACAGATACCGGGGCAATCCTCATGGGAACGGTCGCCGCTATCCGGCTGTTCCGTCCGGCAGTCATCGTCCACCGGATGATTATCAAGGCAACAGGGCGTTGCCGAGATAAACAGAATATACATACATACTATGGTTGCCCAAAATTTCATTCGGATGCTGTTACGATTAAACGGCGCAAAGTTAATAAGAATTTTGTGCAACCAAGTTGCAAATGACAGCTATTCGGTTATTTTTTGTATCTTTTTCTGATATATCGACTTGGACACCCGATGTGTAGGATATTTGTCATTTATTTTAAAAAATAATGTTTTTTTATTTGCACGATCCGATAAAACAAATTACATTTGCAGCAATTTGTGTAAAACAGCATTAGCAGCAATGAAAAAGATGACAATTCTATTGAATAATAATTCATTATGTATTTTTAACTTTATAAATTTGAAAGTTAGATATATTATGCGTTCACACACACACACACACACACACACACACACACACACACACACACAACAGCAGGTTCAAGGCTAAAGGGAAAAGGTACAGGGGAAAGGGTACAAGATATAAGGTGCAAGGTACAGGAGCGGCAAAGCCGCGTATCCTGTACCTTGCACCTTTTGCCTTTTGCCCTGCACCGAGTGGTGCAGGCACGTGCACCGCACTCGTTGGAAGCAAGGTATATAAAGACGCTTTATACGCACGTATAAAGACGCTTTATAAAAGTTATGAGTTATGAATTATAAGTTATATATTAATTAAATAGAAAAAATGAGAACAAAAATTTTAGTATTATTATCATTTGCGCTTGTTTCGAGCGCGGACCTGCACGCGCAGGTATCTATCGGCGAATTGGCGGAGCCTGCCTCGGGCGCGCTATTGGATTTGAACAAAGCCGTAAAAGGCGGCTTGGCGCTTTCGAACGTAAAAATTGAACATCTGTACGAGATTCCGGTCGGCTTTCCCGGCATTTCTACTTCAGGCGATGTAACCGCTCAGGTCAAGCAGGACTTTACCGGCGCTATGGTTTACCATACCGGCGAGAACGGTATTGCTGTCGGTATCTATGTTTGGAACGGGACAAACTGGACACCGGTTACGGATAATTGCCTGCCTGCCGAAAATTTGACGCTGACGCTGACAGCTTCTTCAATCGTTCTGGCTGTGAATGTAGCGGAAACTTTTACCGTTTCGAGTAATGCGAGCGCCCGTTGTGCCGATAGTGAAACTTACGCATGGTCGATACCGGGTGCAAACATCGGCGACTATGTTATTACACCTTTGAGTACATCCGGCGACAGTGCATCCATCCGGTTTATTACCGCCGGCACTTATACTGTAAAGGCTGAGGCTCATAATTCGTATTCAACCGGTGCAGCAACTGCTGAAACGACTGTTTTTGTCAGTGGCGTGCCTGAGAGTATGAAGGCTTCCGGTTATTACCTGACCGGCAAGCCCTGTTACGATATAAACAAGAGCGATACTTACGATAGTCGCCATGTGGCAACAACTGCTGCCGCCCGCATAGCTACTGCGACCGATTTTAGCGATCCGGTTAATCGAACGCGGACTTACATGTTTTGTCACGATAATTACACGAATTTGTCTGTTTCACTTTGGGAGGATAACGGCGGCCTTGTGAAGAGTATTTCTCAACCGGCTGGCAGCGACGAAACAGGCGTTTCCGGTTGTAAAACATTTACGGTTACTTTTAAGGATAACGTGGAGGCGCTGGTAAACGGCTCCGGTTATTCCGTAAAATTGCTGGCAAGTTTCAGGGATAAGAGCAATCAGGCGAAACTGGCTGATATGGATATTTCCGTTCTGGACGGGTTGTGCGGCTGTCCTGCCAAAATAAGTTCTTCCGACGTCTGGTTAACTTTCCAGTGTCATAATTTGGGCGGCTTGGATATTCTTACCGGCAGCGAAGCGTTTACTTATCAACATCATGGCGATTGGTATCGTTGGGGGGCTAAGACGGCTTCTTTGGTGAATATCGGTACAAATGATGGCAGTGGCTGGACTAATCCCGATTATCAGGCGACGACGAGTGAAGATGATAGCGGTCAGCAAGACACGGATGGTAATAACTTGTGGAAAGCTGAAAACAATCCCTGCCCGGCGGGTTGGCGCTTGCCTACGAATTCTGAGTGGCAGAATGTTGTGAACAACAATTCTTGGCCTTCTGCTTCGGGATGGACTACTGATGCGTTTAATGCTGTCCGAAAGGTGAGTGATTACCTCTATCTGCCGGCGGCCGGTTATCGGAGCAACAGCAATGGTTCTCTATCCAGTCGGGGTAACAGCGGCTACTACTGGAGCAGTAGCTCCTACGGTTCTCCCTTAGGTTATTCCTATGGTCAGCGCTTGTTCTTCTTTAGTGGGAGTCAGCTCGTCAACTACGAGGGTAGGGCTTTCGGGTATTCCGTGCGTTGCGTAGCGGCAGAATAAACTAAAAGATAAAAACTAAAAACTAAAAGTTGCGCGAAGCGTGGTAAACAACAACAACCGCGCTTCGCGCAACTTTTAGTTTTTATCTTTTAGTTTTTAGTTTTTAGTTTACCTGCAAACATACAATAACCCCGTCATTTTAGCGTTAAATAAGGGCGAACATTGCGTATTATCCGGCTTTTATGAATAAAAAAACATACCTGTTTTTGCTTTTTTCCTGCTTTTTATGCACTCCTTTTTTTGCTCAGCAGCAAAAGGTACATAATCAGCCTTATGGCGATCAGAAATTGTATCATTTCGGGATTATCGTCGGCATAAATTTTCAGGATTTAATCCTGACAAACAACGGCTTGCCTGCCGGCAACGAAACTTGGTACGCTACGATTCCCAATTATACTCCCGGCCTCAGCGTCGGACTATTGGCCGATATGTATTTGAATCCGTTTATGAATCTGCGTCTTTCGCCGGCGCTTCATTTCGGGGATAAAAATTTTGAATTTGTCGAACCGGCTACCGGTCAGCATGTAAACTCGATGGTACGTTCCAGCTACATCACCCTGCCGCTGGATTTGAAAATCCGTTCCCTGCGACTGAATAATTACCGTCCTTACCTGATTGCCGGCGTTTTCGGCGCACTGGATTTAGGTTTGAAAAAAGATGATCCGATCTTGTTGAAACCTTTCGATTATGGCTTCAACATTGGCTTCGGCTGCGATTTTTATTTGCCGATTGTGAAGATAGCCCCGGAACTTCGGTTCAGTTTCGGACTGACCGATTTGATCGAACATAACCGTACCGATTTGACGGAAAAAGACAAGGAGAAATATTCGAAAGCGATTGCGAAAGGCGTTTCCCGGATGATTACGCTTACGCTTAATTTTGAATAATCACCAGTACATAAAGCAATGCGGCGTAAACGGCCAACAGCAGACTGTCGAGCCGGTCTAAAAACCCGCCGTGTCCGGGTAAGGCGTTGCCCGAATCTTTTATCCCGAATGTTCGTTTAATCAACGACTCAACCAAATCGCCCCACGTGCCGAAAACAGCTACTCCAACAGCAATGCCCACCCAATGATAATAAGGAATAACCGGCTCATAATAAGCAAAAATAAAGGCAGATGCTGCGGTAAAAAACAATCCGCCGAAAAATCCTTCCCACGATTTTTTGGGGGAAATACGGGGAAACAAGCGGTGTTTTCCGAAAAGCGTCCCAACGGCAAAAGCGCCGGTATCGTTGACCCAAATAAATACAAAAAGCGACAGCAAAAACAGGGGATAATAAGCCGTCGAATCAGGCGGAAATACAAGGAAATGCAACAGCGCAAAGGGAAATGCGATATAGCACTGTCCCAGCAAAACATAAGCGGTATGAGCAAGCGGATCGGCTTGCTTTGTGTAGAGTCCGGAAACCGGAAGAATCACTAAGTAAAGTAAATAAACGGCAAAAACGGCGGCAGGCAATGTGCCGGAAGCATATAAACCGGCGGAAATAAACAACAATACCCCGCCTGTGCTATGGTAAACGGTAGATATACGTATTTTTTTATGGGTATTGAGCAAACTGTAAAATTCTTTCAGGCAGAAGAAAAGAAGAATCGAAAATAAACCGGCAAAAGTGTACTTGTTCAACAAAATACTTCCGGTAATCAAGGCCACGTACAAGCATCCGGTCAATCCCCGTACAAACACATTCTTCATTCGTCGGCAGGCGTTTTTTCTTCCTGAGGCGCATCTTCTGTTCCCGCCTGTTTTTCGATTTCCTGTTGCTGCAAAATTTCCTGTGAACGGGAAATCCATTTGCGCTTACCGAAAATCCGTTCCAAATCGTCGGCATAAATGACTTCCTTTTCTAAAAGAACTCCCGTCAAAGCCTTGTGCTGCTCTTTGTGTTCGGTCAGCAGCTGTTTGGCGCGGTCGTACTGTTCATTGATAATCCGTTTGACTTCTTCGTCGATCAAAAGGGCGGTTTCATCACTGTATGGTTTGCTGAATCCCCAATCCTGCCCGCTGGCGTCGTAATAATTCAAGTTCGGCAAACGTTCGCTCATACCGTAATAGACGACCATCGCGTACGATTGTTTGGTAACGCGCTCCAAATCGTTAGCGGCGCCGGTCGAGATTTTGCCGGTAAACAATTCTTCGGCAGCACGTCCGCCCAAGGTGGCGCACATTTCGTCCTGCAATTGCTGGTAAGTAGTAATTTGCCTTTCTTCAGGCATATACCAAGCAGCGCCCAAGGCTTTTCCCCGCGGGACAATGGTTACTTTCACCAGCGGATTGGCATGTTCCAGCAACCAACTCAGGGTAGCATGACCGGCCTCGTGAAGGGCAATCGTCCGGCGTTCTTCCGGGGTAGTTACTTTCGATTTCTTTTCAAGTCCGCCGACAATGCGGTCAACGGCATTCATGAAGTCTTCTTTCTGAACAAATTCCTTTCCGTTGCGGGCGGCAATCAAAGCCGCTTCATTGCAGACATTGGCAATATCGGCTCCCGAAAATCCGGGCGTTTGCCGGGCCATAAATTCCGTATCGACCGTTTCGTCGATTTTAATGTTTCGCAGGTGAACGATAAATATTTCTTTCCGCTCGTTCAGTTCCGGCAGTTCTACATTGATTTGCCGGTCGAAACGTCCGGCGCGCAATAAAGCTTTGTCCAAAATATCGACCCGGTTGGTTGCGGCCAAAATGATTACTCCGCTATTGGAACCGAATCCGTCCATTTCGGTTAGCAGTTGATTCAGCGTATTTTCGCGCTCATCGTTGGAACCCATATTTACATTTCGTCCGCGGGCGCGTCCAACGGCGTCTATTTCGTCGATAAAAACGATGCAAGGCGCCTTGTCTTTGGCTTGACGGAAAAGATCGCGCACCCGCGATGCGCCGACTCCCACAAACATTTCAACAAAATCGGAACCGGAGAGCGAGAAGAAAGGGACTTCCGCTTCGCCGGCTACCGCTTTGGCAAGCAAGGTTTTCCCTGTTCCCGGAGGCCCTACCAGCAAGGCTCCTTTAGGAATTTTCGCGCCCAAATCGGTGTAACGTCCCGGATTGCGGAGGAAATCCACAATTTCTTCCACTTCCTGTTTGGCTTCGGCCAATCCCGCTACATCTTTGAAAGTTACCCGTTTCGAGTTGGGAGACGATTTGTCGTATATTTGCGCTTTTGTTCTTCCCACGCTGAATACGCCGCCACCGCCGCCGGACATTCGCCGCATGATGAATACCCACAAAAAAACGAACAATAATATGGGAAAAATATTGACGAGAATTGTCCATAGCAAGCTATTTCCCTTGTCGTAAGTTACCGGAGCGTCAATCGTGTATTGGGCGGTAGCTTTCTCGTAAAAGTCGGAGAAGCGGTCGGGCGAAGGAATAATCACCGTTACGGAAGCTGACCGGGCTTGCGTCTTGAAAGGCGATTTTGGTGCGGCAACCGTAGAATCTTTTCCAAGAATTTCCACGGCAAAGTCCGGTTTGATTTTTGCCGTAGCCGTATTGCTATTCAAGTTAACCGTAATTTCGCTAAAAGCGTTTTTAGTCACCCATTTTTTAAATTCGGTCCAACCGATTTCTTTCGTATCCGAGTTGCCGGTATTTGTAAAAAAAACGGTCAACAACATGATAATTATCAGTCCATATATCCAGCTGACATTGAATTTGAAAGGCTTATTGCCACCCGTACCGGGTTTTCCGCCGGGGAGATTGGGTTTGTTATTATTATTTTCGCTCATAAAATATCGGGGATTTCTGTTGTATCCGCGTCGGCCCACAAATTTTCAAGGTTATAATATTCGCGGGTAGAAGGGATAAAAATATGTAATATCACTGTTCCGTAGTCCATTGCAATCCATTGGGCTTCTTTCATCCCGACGGCGCCCAAAGGTTTTTCGTGCAACTGTTCATAGACCAAGTCCCACACCGAATCGGAAAGGGCGGCAACTTGCGTCGGCACATTTCCTTGACATATAATAAAATACTTGCAAATAGAACCTTCTAATGCGGTCAAATCCAACGTAACAATACGTTTGCCTTTTTTTTCCTGCAAAGCATTAATAATCGTGTTAACTAAAATTTTTGTTTCGTCCATTAATAAGATTTATTCAATTTTCATCACGTATCACTCAAAAGTTTGCAAAGATAATCCGAATTTTGCTTAATTCAAAACGGGCGGGCGATTAAAACAAGGGGAAGCGATGAAAAAATTATA
>JAISNS010000282.1 GCA_031276105.1 Dysgonamonadaceae bacterium | reverse complement strand
TTTTTTATGTTATATTGTAAAATATTGTTTTTATATTTGCAGCCGAATAAACAAATCAAATAAATACAATAAACGCTGATGAACATTTTTCAAAAAAAACCTCTTGACGCCCTTATTGCCGAATCGCGCGAAGAAGGCGAACATACACTTAAAAAAACATTAGGCCCGTATAAACTAATCGCCTTAGGATTAGGCGCTATTATCGGCGCCGGGTTATTTTCCATCACCGGTCTTGCTGCGGGAAATTACGCAGGGCCGTCGATTACACTCTCTTTTCTGGTCGCCGCTGCCGGATGTTGCTTTGCCGCTTTCTGTTATGCCGAATTTGCCTCCATGTTGCCCGTCGCCGGAAGCGCCTACACCTATTCTTACGCTACTCTGGGCGAATTTATTGCCTGGGTAATCGGTTGGGATTTGGTATTGGAATATGCCGTAGCCGCCGCTACCGTAAGTATCAGTTGGAGCCGGTATCTGGTGAAACTGCTGGAAGGCTCACAGGTTTATCTGCCGGTCGAACTGACGGCCGGGCCTTGGGAAGGAGGGATTGTCAATCTGCCGGCGGCAATTATCATTATCGCCATGAGTTTATTACTGATCCGCGGCACGGAAGGCAGTTCGTGGGTGAACGCAATAATCGTCGTTTTGAAAGTAGCAGTTGTCCTGACGTTTATCATTTTGGGCTGGCAATTTATCCGTTCGGAGAATTACATTCCTTATATTCCTGAAAATAAAGGCGTATGGGGCGAATTTGGATTCAGCGGGATTATTCGGGGAGCAGCCATTGTTTTCTTTGCGTTTATCGGATTCGACGCCGTCAGCACGGCTGCGCAGGAAACCAAAAATCCGAAACGCGACATGCCGATCGGCATCATGGGTTCGTTGCTGATTTGCGTGGGCTTGTATATGCTTTTTGCCCACGTGATGACGGGCGTAGTGAATTATACGGCCTTCCAAGGGCGAGACGGGATTGCACCTGTCGCCATCGCTATCGATCACATGGGGACGACTTTGCCGGACGGAAGCATACAATCGGCCTTCCCATGGTTAAACAAAGCCATTATCCTGGCTATTCTGGCCGGTTATTCGTCGGTTATCATGGTTATGCTGCTGGGACAAAGCCGCGTTTTCTATTCCATGAGCCGCGACGGATTGTTGCCTTCTTTATTCTCAAAAGTGCATACGAAATACAAAAGCCCGTTCAAGAGTAATTTGACATTTATGCTGATAATCAGCGTATTTGCGTTGTTTGTTCCGGCTACGGTTGCCGGCGAATTAACAAGTATCGGCACCCTGCTGGCGTTCATTATTGTTTCGATCGGCATACTGGTGATGCGGAAGAAAATGCCCGACGCCCCCCGTGTATTCAAAACGCCCGGAGTACCGTTCATTCCCGTGCTGGGAATAGCTATATGCCTTTTCATGATGGTGTTTCTGCCGTTCGACACATGGATTCGTTTAATCCTCTGGATGCTGGTCGGACATAATATTTACGTGTTTTACGGTTCGAAACGGAGTAAATTGGGTGCTAAGGCAAAGAGTAATTTATTGTCGTGGATAGGCTTATCAATCGCATCGCTTCTGGGCGTATTAGTTGTTTCTCACCAGACACAAATGGGATGGGAACAGTTGGAAATTAAATCCATCGCCTTCTTAACGGTAGCTGTCGGCCACTTTATATTGTACTTCGTGCGGCTGCAACGCAATGCCGGTAACCGGTAAAAACAATTATTTGCTTATGCTGAAATCTGTGTACACCGGCAGATGATCGCTGTATCCGCCTTCGTATTTGCGTCCGTGGAAAGTCTTCTTCGGACGTTTTCCTCCGTGGCTTTTATCTTCGGTCAGGAGGAAGGATTCGCTGAAAATAGCTGTCTTTTCCGGTAAAACGTGGAAAGGATTTGCCGGATTCAGCAGTTCGCCCGATACAATCAGTTGGTCTAAAAAGTTCCATTGCCTTCCGAATTTGTAACTGCCGGTTTCGCTTTTCTGTTGGATGCTGAGGAATAGATTGTACAAATCTTTTTTATCCGCCTCGCCCGGAAAGGCTTTGGCTTCCATTGATTCCGAAAGGCTTTTATCGGAAGGTTCGTCATTAAAATCGCCCATAATCAGGATATTCGCTTTCTTCCGGACAGACATCAAGCTATCGGCTGTCGCCTTAACGATGGATGCGGCATACATCCGGTCGGGTTCGGATTCGACTTGACCACCGCTCCGGGAGGGAAAGTGACAGACGAAAACGTCCAGCGTATCGCCGGTAATTACCTGTCCGGTTACGTGCAAAATATCCCGTGTTTTCTTCCGTTTATTATACGGAAAACGGACGGGAATGGCTTGATGATAAAGATATTTGAAGCGGTCGCGTTGATACAGCAGCGCTACGTCAATGCCCCTTCTATCGTCCGATTCGACCAGCAGGTAGCGGTATTGCATTTTTTTCAAGGGAGAATACGTCGTTAAATCTTTCAATACCTTATCGTTCTCTACTTCGCACAAACCTATCAGCGCCGGCGTATCCCATTGCCCGACGGAAGTAATTACTTTGGCGATATTGGTTAACTTGGCATAATACCGTTTGTTTGTCCACGAACGGGAGCCGCGGGGCGTAAATTCATTATCGTTTTTCTTGGGGGCGTCTTCCGTATCGAAAAGATTTTCAACGTTGTAAAACATCACCCGAAAAGTCGTTTGTCCTTGCAGCGGAAGGGCAAAGGCGAAGAATAAAAGGGGAAAAAACAGGAGAATGGAAACAGAAGAATGGATTTTCATATACTCATTTAACTTATAATTCATAACTGATAAACGCTTATTTTCGTTCGTAGGCGCCGATATCGGGCCCATCGTCCGACAAACGGCTGACGCCATTCATATCGTAAGGAATCCGTTCGGCAACCTGCCGGTTGGCAACATTGAGCGCCGGGGAAATGGAATCAATACGGAAGTCGTAGATAAATTCGTCTTTGCCGTCTTTTAGCGGACTGGTATCAAGAAATTCGGGATTCTTATTAATAATGCAATTCACGACCGTGGGAACAATCGAAGGATCGTTGACGTCGTCGTTGGTTGCATCGGCGTTAATCAGGCAATTTTCAAAGTAGTAATTGATAACAGCATCGCCGCTTTTTCTCAATTGTATTTCGGAAGAAGCCTGTTCTTTCATTCCCCAGATGATTGTGTTATAAAAAGCGGCTTGCTCAATCGAATAATGGACGGTATCTCCGTCTTCTTTCAGGCAGTAGGTTAATAGCCGGACGGTTTCGTTATCCGAATTGCCCCAACCGGCTTCCCGGGCGCTCGCGTAGTAATTTGCCATCGTGCAATGTATAAACGTGTAATTACCACCGATTAACGTTAATAAAGCTTCTTGAGAATTGGAAAATTCGCAGTTCTCGGCCTTGATCCGGCAATTGACCGAATGGAGTAGCGGGCCTTTGAAATTGCTCAGTTTTACCTGTTTCATAGTCAGTTTGTCCACATCCGGCGAAGAAGGTTCGAATACTATTCCGGAGCTGCCGTTTCTTATATGAACGTATTCGAAAACATTATTGAAGCTGGTGGCTGTAAAGCGGATACCTCGCCATTGTCCCGGAATCAAATCGTAAGGAATACCCAGCAATGCGTCCGTCCGGTAACCCCGGACGACGACGGGCTTTTCGGAAGTTCCACTCAGGCGGAGGGTTCCTTTCACAATGATTTCCGCGTTTTTGTACATGTAGAAAGTCGTTCCTTCCCCGGCGTCCACCACAACTCCTTCTTCAACGACCAGACTGTCGTAAATCAGGAATGGTTTCCGGCTGTCGAGAACGGTATCCGTAGCGATTGATATTCCTTTCCAAACGACGACATCCTGCCCGCAGGCTTCCAGCACCACGTTCTGTTGTTGGCCGTTAGTTGTGAACTCAATGTAATCGTTAATAATCGCCGGCTGATTATTTCCCTGTATTTCCGGCTTGATATCGACTAAGATGTAGAGGCTGTCGTTGGCACGGATTTCCACATCATTAAATTCGTTGCCGGCCATTCCGTCCACATTGATTTTGAATCCGCTTTCTCCTGCACGTTTCAGTTTAACCGACGAGATAAGCAGGGCTTTCTCATTTCTATTATAGACCATGAAGGCTTTGAATGGCGTGTTGACCGTGGAAAGGACGGTGTCGAAACGAAGGGTATCAACGGAAAATGAAAGCAAATTGCGCGGATTTTTCGAATAATCTTCAAAATCATCGCGGCAAGATCCGAAACCGAGCAGTAACAGTAAAAGAAATACAAAAGAAATTCCCCGCGACTGATCCATATTATTCATTATTTGAACGAAGAATTTCCAGAATTCGTCCCTCGTCAAGACCGGTAATCATCCGTATTTGCTCTAAAGAAATGCCGTTGCTCTTACAGTTACGGACAACAGTGATTAAGCTTTTTGCTTCGCCTTCTGCCAATCCTTCTGCTCTGCCTTCTGCTATACCTGCTGCTTTGCTTTCGGCGAGAAGAGCGTTTTCAGTGCGTATAATGTCCCAATATTTGTCGTAGGCAGCCAACTCTGCTTCCGTAAAGGCGCCTACTTCGCACATCTCCAGCGCTCTGCTAATATCGGCATTGGCTTTCAAATCTTCGGATACATCATTTCGCCGCTCCTCCACTTCCTTCAGAAAGCGAAGCCACAAGACAGCCATCCGGCGGTCTGTCCACTCTTCCGGCTTGAACTTGGGTAATTCTACCAACACAAATTCCAATCCTTCGATTACCTCCTCCGT
>JAISNS010000261.1 GCA_031276105.1 Dysgonamonadaceae bacterium | reverse complement strand
TTGGCAACAACGGGGATTGTTTATCACTTTCCTGCCTCCATACTCTCCGCATTTGAATATCGCGGAAACGGTATGGAGAAAGCTCAAGAAAGAATGGATAAATCCGGAGGATTATTTGGGAAAAGACAAACTCTTCTATGCAACCAACAGATGGTTGGCCACGCTTGGAAAGTCGGTCTGTATCAAATTTAGCCAT
Organism: Dysgonamonadaceae bacterium; assembly: GCA_031276105.1. GTDB lineage: Bacteria > Bacteroidota > Bacteroidia > Bacteroidales > Azobacteroidaceae > Azobacteroides. The sequence goes on along the minus strand of JAISNS010000261.1, from coordinate 2,544 downwards.
TTTAATAAAAACTTATTGTGATGAGGTACTTATTTCATTTATTTTATCGTTCCACCATTTGATAACGCCGGGATTAAGCGGGTCGGACGTTTTTAAGCCGCCAATTAACGAAGGCGAAGAGAATTTAATCGAAAGGTAAGTCGTAATGCCATACGGACGAAGCGCATCTGCTATGGCTTTTACTTTTTGCAGACATTCGGAGGTAAGTATTAAAGGCGAAGCATTTACATTATTGAGAACAGCGCCGTTAATTCCGATTGACGCATTGGCGCGGGCGTATTCTTTCCACAAGGTTTTATCCCGCTCGGTTACGGTGTATCCTTCTTCATTGTTGCGCCAAAAAATGGAATTGCCCGCATAGCCGCGTTCAATACTGCCGTCCATATTATCCCAGTGATTCAAAATTCTGCGCTGATACGAAGGGTTCGAAATAATTTCTTCACGAAAGAATTGTCCGGTTTGTTGGCGGCGTAATACTTCGTAAACGCTGTATAAAACGCCAATTTCGGTATTTGCCTGAACCGTATTTGCTGAAAGTTTAAATCCGTCCCCTCTGATTGCCCTGTCATTTTTAACGACTAAATTAACTTTTGCACCGTCTTTTCCGCGCCAACCTTGTTCCAATTCCTTCCGGGCAATGGTAAGCGTTGGTGAATTTTTGGCGCAAAGCGCCGTTACAGTAGCGTTTTTTTCGGCCCGCAACCACAAGTCATGTCCGTTTTCGGCTTGCGCCTGAACCGTAGCGGAAAGTATTATCAGTATAATGATTCTAAATCTCATATTCATTTTCATTTTCCCATTATCTTTTGTGTTCGTATCGAACCGTTTGACATTATGTATTTTATAATATATATCCTAAGCCGGACAAGCCGGAGGTGCAAGGTACACTGTGCAAGGTGCACGACAGCCGGACGCACTGTTTTACCTCATCCGGTCTATCACCGTGACGACAGGCAATACCTGTCGAGATAAAGACAAATTTGTTTACACGTGATTTTTTGAAAAACAAGCGAATATAAAAACCTTATTCTTTGAGAGTTATGAATTATAAGTTATGAGTTGGCGCAAAGCGTGATTTGTGTTGCATCGCTTCGCTCAACTTTTAGTTTAAATAGAATACCGTATCGATAAAATATAGTATCCCATTGTTTGTCAATACATTTTCATCATGTAAATCTTCAAGAACAATTCCGAGTTGAGGATTGAAATAATCATTGTTCCGAATCCTTTGGAAGCCGTTTAGATTCATAAATTGTTCGACATGGCGCAAATCTGTTTTTTCTGTAGCTCTTACAAAATTTTGTTCAACAACAGCATACAAAACCGCTTCATTTTCAAAAAATCCTAATAAATTATAGGCTGTATCGGGGAAAAAGTAATTGTTTAAGAGCAGATTAATGAAATAATCTCCCCACGATAAATAATAAATAGCATCGTTCAGTTTTATGACCGACCGGCTGTCTTTCAAATACACTTTTTGTTCTGCGCCTTCTGAAATATACTTATTCAAATCAATATCTTTTACCCAAAGGTTTTGATCCTCAATATATTTTTTCAGCCTCTCTGTTTCTTCGTTTTTGAAACGCTTGTCTGTTTTATCCATAAGGCCTGATTTCGCGCTTCCTGTAAGGTAATTAATGGCTGCTCGGATATTTGCGCCATGGCTAACCTGGCTCTTTCCTGAAATGATACCTCGTATTTCATCATACATATTATTTTTTTATCTCCAACCGATTTGTGTTGTTTTGCTAACGCAAAATTAGATGAAAAACTTGGTTTTTCCAAACGCGTGCGGATGAAAAAAGTTTTTTTACAGAGGAAAGGTACGAAATAATTCTTTGCCGCGGTAACGTGTAAACAATATGTCAAAGAACGTTTTGCGGTTTCCAGCTTAGTTGTAAAGGCGGAAACCAATCCGCCTTTACATTTGATGATCATGTCCGGACAAGGTTTTACCTCATCCGGCCTATCACCGTGACGACAGGTAAAGCCTGTCGAGGTGAAGACAAAATTGTTTACACGTGATTTATTTTCAGCAAGCAGAAATCAGATTATTGCGCAAAAGTCTCTGAGACTAATAATGTTGACTTTTGGAAAATCAATTGTTTTCAAAATATTATAATGCCTGTCTTCAGATACTAAATACTCGGCATTAGCAATAATGGCACAATCGACAAATTTATTGTCATCATAATCGGATGTTATCAATCCGAAACGAAAATTAGGATTGACACGGATTGTGTTTTCGCTGTTCAGAATTACAAAAAGTACCATTTCTGCAAATTCCGGCGATGTTTTTCGAGCGATGATTTCTTCGTATTCGTAAATAATATCGGTTGAAATGCACAAATTATATTCGCCGTTCAAAAATGAAATCCAAACAGAATGGTATTTCCCTTTTTTTGACAAACAGGCAATCAGACAATTTGTATCCAGTACGATATTCCTCATTTATAAGGCGTTCGGAGGTGTTCGTGCAGTAACTGTTCGTTGGCGGTATCACTGAATTTACCTTCTTCCCAGTATTCATCCATCTTAATATCA
>JAISNS010000232.1 GCA_031276105.1 Dysgonamonadaceae bacterium | reverse complement strand
GGGAAAACCGGTTTGCGCAGACAGCGACGCAAACGAGTTGACGAGTAAACAAGTGACAAGTGACAAGTGACGAATGACGAATAAACGAGCGCATAGATGTTTCATACGTGAATAAATTTATGAGTCCTTATTATGAATCCTTTGGATAATTACTTTGAAAACAACACGAAGATATGTAAAAAATTTAGTTATCAAACAAATTTTTTATTAATCGTAAAAAAATAGTGGATTTTACTCTGCCTACATGCACCGCACCGAAATACTACGCCTTACATATACTTGTATCCAACGGGTGATTTCCGTTGCTGGTCTTCCAACAGGCTGTTCACTGTTTGTTCAAACAAGAGGCTTGTGCCTTCATAGCCCAAGGTCTTAATATGTTGCGCCCCAATCCGGTCGTGAATCGGGAAACCGGTCCGGATAAGCGGCACATTCAGTTCACGGGCAATGTAATACCCTTTACTGTTGCCGATCAACAAATCCGGTTTCAAATCCTGTTCCCGGATGGCGGCGGCTATCTGTTCGAAGCTCATGCCCTGTCCCACGACGGCATTTTCCGGATACAGGTCGCCCAATACCTTCCGAAGTGTTTCTTGCAATTGGCCACTTTCACCGCCTGTCGCACACAGAACCGGTTTCATCCCGATTTCGGCGGCAAATGCGGCCAAGGCAATCACCCGGTCTTCTTCTCCGTAAATGACCGCTTTTTTCCCCGAAACATATTTGTGTCCATCGATATACAGGTCAACCAAACGTCCGCGCTGACGAAGGTATTTCTCCGGGACAGGCTTACCGGATATTTCGGCCAGTAAATGAAAAAAACGGTCTGTTTCCTCAATTCCTACCGGCAATCCGGTGCGCCGGCAAACAACGTTGAACTTGCTTTGAAGGTATTCGCCCGCCGATTGGATGATGGCGTTGTTTTTTATCCGTCCGTTGCGGCCACCGGCATTCAGGATATAGCCCAACTCGACGGATACGTTGGCCATTCCGCTTCGTTTCAACACTTCGATCGGTGTTCCTCCTTCGGGAATGCGGAAGTACGTTTTCCACGAAGTACTGTCGAGCGTATCCGAATAATCAGGAAAAATCATGGCGTCAATCCCGAAATCGGCAATTATCTCTTTGAGATGCCGGATGTCTTCGGGCGAAATAAAGTTGCTGAATAGATTGACCGGCTTTCCGGGCGTTTCTCCTGTTCCGGCTAAAACCTTTACCGCGGCAAATACCGCTTCGTGGAATCCTTCGTAGTGCGTTCCCTGATAACTGGGCGTAGACGCGAAAATCATTTTGGGAAGCGAGGAGTCGTTATGCGTCATTTGATATTCATAGATAAGGCGTTGTACGTCTTCGCCGATGGTTTCGCTCAGGCAGGTACTGGCAATGGCGATTACTTTCGGGTGATACTGACTGATAATATTGTCGATACCGGTATTGAAATTCCTGTTTCCACCGAAGATGGTCGTTTCTTCGCTGAAATTGGACGAAGCAATATCCATCGGTTCGCGGAAGTGGCTGATTACATAACGCCGGATGTAGGTGGCGCAACCTTGTGAGCCGTGCAACATCGGCAAGGCGCCTTCGATTCCTTTGAAGGCGATGCAGGCGCCCAGGGGAGCGCACTGTTTGCAAGCGTTGACTGTTCCCATATTACTCAGGTGAAACGCCACACCGGGCTTGTTACGGTTTCATAGACTTCTTTGGCAAAATTGATCATGCCTTCGTATCCAGCCAAAGCCAGTTTGCGTTCGTGATTATGGTCGCAAAAGCCGATACCCAACTTGTAGGCGATCGGGCGCTCTTTCACGCCGCCGATAAAGAGGTTGGCGCCGGTTTGCTTCACGAATTCCGATAATTCGACCGGGTTGGAGTCGTCGACGAGGATGCAGCCATCGTCGCAGATAGCCTTCAAGAGGCGATAATCCTCGGTGTTGCCGGTTTGAGTTCCCGCAATCACCGTTTTCACGCCGATCAGCCGCAGGGCTTTGACCAGCGAAATGGCTTTGAAGGCTCCACCAACATAGATAGCCGCTTTTTTATCCTGCAAGGCGAGGCGGTAAGGTTCAAGCGCCGGAAGCAGGCGCGTCAATTCATCTTTGACCAATTGCCGGGCTTTTTCCATTATTGTTTCGTCGCGGAAAAACTTCGCCACTTCATACAACGCGTCCGACATATCTTCTATGCCGAAATAAGACACTTTCATAAAAGGTATCCCGTATCTTTCCTTCATGGTTTTCGCTAAATGCAACATCGAACCGGAACATTGCACGACGTTCAACGCTGCCCGATGCGCATTCCGGATATCCTTTACCCGGCCATCGCCGGTGACGGACGCCAATACCTGAACGCCCAATTTTTGGTAGTATCCGTTTAATATCCAAAGTTCGCCGGCCAGGTTGAAATCGCCTAAAATATTGATGCTGACAGGCGATACGGCTTTACTGTCGTCCGTACCGATTAACGTTGCCATTGCATCGCAGGCAATTTTGTAGCCGTCTTTCTTTGTTCCCTGAAACCCTTCCGACATCACGGGAATCACGGGGATATTTTTCTTTTTCTCCATTTGCCGACAGACCGACTGCACGTCGTCGCCAATAACACCTACGATACAGGTCGAATAAACGAACGCCGCCTGCGGTTTATATTGATCGATAAGCGTATCGAGCGTTTGGAAGAGCTGCTTTTCACCGCCGAAAACGACATGCTTTTCCCGCAAGTCGGTCGAAAAACTCTTCCTGTGTAATTCCGGTCCCGACGACAGCGCCCCGCGGATATCCCATGTATAAGACGCACATCCGATAGGACCATGTACCAAGTGCAAAGCGTCAGCTATCGGATATAAAACAACGCGCGACCCGCAAAAAACGCACGCCCGTTGGCTGACAGCTCCTGCCTGACTGGGTTTTCCGCCCACCAAATCGAAAGTATCTTTTCCTTTGGTCAGCATTTGATTTTCCCGTTCCTGTAAAAATCCGGATAACATGCAATGTGAATGATAAGTTATAATACTGTTTAATGCTTATTTCAAGATATGTGCCAAAAGGAATTTAATTTGCCGGACTGAGATTTAATTTGCTGATAAATAACAAATTGTTTTGTATTACTTTTTTCTTGGGAACGAAATCCACTTTCCGGAATGTAACAAAAAGAAAGAAATCCTACAAAAACGTAGGAAAGTTATGAGTAGCGCGATTGTTTGCTTCGCGCCACTCATAACTCATAATTTTATGCTACCTTTGCCGGTGATATAAATAGTTATAAAGATGAAATACTTTAACATCGCAGGACCAATGTAACAGTAATGATCATTACATGATAGACGCCGCCACCCGTCTGAAAGGCGTAGAACAGTTGATAGACATGAAACAGTACTTCGTTATTTATGCCGCACGCCAGAGTGGAAAAACAACTTATCTGCAGGATTTGACCAAACGACTCAATGCCGGCGAAAAATATTACGCCCTCTACTGCTTGCTGGAAAGCGTGCAGGGAGTAGTTGAGCCTGAGCGCGGCATTCCGGCAATTATCAGTTGCATCAAAGAGAGTTTTTTGGATATCAACATCATCCCACAAGGTGACAAGTTTGCCCAAACAGCCGACCTAACGGATTACATATCGGTATTAAAAGCCTCTCTTTCGCGAATGTGTACATTGCTGGACAAACCGCTGATCATTCTTTTCGACGAAGCAGACTGCCTGAGTGAAGGCACTTTGATTTCTTTCCTGCGTCAGTTGCGAAACGGCTATAACAGCCGGTCATTTTCGCCGTTTGTCCATTCCGTAGCCTTAGTTGGGATGCGCAATATCCGCGACTACAAAACCAGGATACGTCCCGACAGCGAATCGCTCGGCAGCGCAAGCCCGTTCAATATTATTGCGGAGGTCTTTACTTTGCAGAATTTTACGAAAGAAGAAATCATTCAACTCTATCAGCAGCACACCGACACTACCGGACAAATCTTTGAAGAAGAAGCCATTGAACTAGGTTGGGAACAAACCCAGGGACAACCATGGCTGGTCAACGCAATTGCCTACGAGGTAATTATGCAGAAATTGCAATCGGACTACTCCAAGCCCGTTACTGCAGAATTGGTAGCCGAAGCCATCCAAACTATTATTCTCAACCGTCCGACGCATATCGACAGCCTGCTCGAACGATTAAAAGAGGAACGGGTACGCCGAATCATCGAACCGATGATTCTTGGAAACGACTTTATCAAACGGGACTCGGACGATTTTCTCTATACCCGTGATTTGGGTTTAATCCGCGTCGTTCATTCGCGGATAGAACCCGCCAATCCGATTTATGCCGAAGTAATTATCCGCAAATTATCTTCCAACACGCAGGAAACATTGCAGGGTTCGGAGTATCCCTACCGAATGCCCCGCTACCTGAAAGACTTTAGCTTGCACCAAAGGTTGCGTAATGTTTCCTTGGAACGTTCTTTGAGTAAGGCCTTTGTCCCATTTTGTTTTTCGGTGATTTGATTAATCGCATGGGCTATTTGAAGCAGGGTATAGTAATATTGAATGATTTACTGTTTGGAAGAATCCCAACGTTGGGAAAGCTTCCCGCTGTCGTCCATAATAATTACAAGATGCGTTTGCCCTGATTTGCCATGCGAATCTATTATAAATTTTTGAACGTGTTGATTATCGGAAATTATACGAAAAATTCAAGGAAAGTCCCCCGTTGCTGTACGAAGGACAAATAAATACCGGAGAATCTTTTGCTGCAAACAATTCCTGCAAATAAGGATAGCTCCAATACACAATCTTAGTGGAAAGAATGCCTATCCCGACTCCTGCAATAACGTCGCTTACCCAATGCCTGTCCCTCAAAATCCTCGAAGCGCCGATAAAAGAAGCCATCACATATCCTCCCATCCCGATCCATATTGATTTATCCTTATACTCTTGATACAGAAATTCGGCGGCGGCAAAAGCGGTTGCCGTATGTCCCGAAGGAGACGAATGATAACCTTTCCCGTTGGGTCGCCGTCTTCCGGTCAAGCCCTTGAACGTGTGTACTACTCCCGTTTCCAGCGTTGCGCTTAAAAGACAGATGACGGCCATATCCTGCAAGCGGTGTTCGCTTTCGACGCCACAAAACTTCAATCCGAAAGCCGCCACTGCCGGCGAATACTGCAAATAATCGTCCTGATTACCGTGAATCAACAGACGATGACGGTATAAACTGTTGGCTACATTGCGATCCAAACTCAGGAGAGCCGGATTCTTAATAGACGTCAAGCCGTAGGTAATCAAGCTTGCCGGAACGCCTATCGCTATGATAGTGTGAGCATTAGAAAAAACGAATTTTGTTTCTTTTTCCACGCTCATTTCAAGAAGGAGACTATCGGCCATTTGTGCCCGCGATGAAAAGAACGGAAGACAAAATAAGGCCACGGCATACCGGAAACTCTTGCCCGGATGAAAATAATTTACTTTAGTTTTGATTAAATACATGGTTTTGGTATATGAAAATGCTTGCCTGATTCACTTCAAATAGCTACAAGTATAACGATTTTAGATGTAACTTGTTGGAATTTGGAGTAAAAAACGCCACAAAAATAGAAGAAAAAAGACTTCTGCCAAAAGAATAAATTTTTTTTATTATCTTTGAACGATTATTGAGATTTCTTGCAAATTAACTAAAAAAAACATATATGGCATGGTATGAAATTGTTTTGATCGCATCGGGAATATTATTCTTCCTTTCTACACTGATTTCTCTGTTCTTCGGAGAAATAGATATTGACGCAGACCTCAGTATCGACGGTTTCCTTTTGAGCGATATTATTTCTTTCAAAGGATTATTGCATTTCGCAATCGGCTTTTCGTTAGTATTAACACTTATGCAGGAGGTTACAACGCTATCCGTAACTTGCGGCGTTATCTGTGGAATTGCTTTTGTGTTTGTCCTGTACTACCTGTACAAAGTACTTTATGCAAAATTACAGCAAAGTATGAAATATACCGACGAAATTAAGGAAATGGAAGCCGAAGTCTATTTTTGGAACGAAAATCAGAAAATAGGCGAAGTCTTTATCACCCTCGAAGGTCGTCCGGTTACGGTTACACTGCAAGGCGCGGAAGGATTCAAGCTCGAAAAAGGACAAAAAATAAAAGTTTCCGGCACCCGGAAAGCAGTTCACCCCATTGAATTAAATCATTAAATTAAAAATAGTATGAATATGAATCTGTTTATTTTAATCGGAGCGTTGCTCTTTATTGTTATTTTAACTTTCATCGGTATTTTATCCCGTTTCAGGAGATGCAAATCGGATGAAATTTTGGTTATTTACGGTAGAACCGGAGGAAATAAATCGTCCAAATGTATTCAAGGAGGTGCCGCCTTCGTGATGCCTGTCCTCCAAGGATACGCCTACATGTCGTTGAAACCGCTGCAATTCGACTGTAACCTGCAAAAAGCGCTTTCTTCCCAGAACATTCGGGTCGATGTGCCGACAACGGTAACGGTGGGTATCAGCACGGAACAGGACGTTATGCAAGCGGCAGCCGAAAGAATTTTAGGCTTGGGACGTCCCGAAATCGAAGATTTAGTCAAAGACATTGTGTATGGTCAGATGAGAACGATTATCGCCGACATGACTATCGAAAAACTGAACGCCGACCGGGACGAGTTTCTTGCAAAAGCGAAGGGACTTATCGACACCGAACTGCGTAAAATCGGATTGTATCTGATAAACATTAACATTACCGATATCCGCGACGAAGCCGGTTATATTGTTGCTCTCGGTAAAAAAGATCAGGCCAAAGCCATTAACCAGGCCAACGTCGAAATTTCGACCGCCGAACGGGAAGGCGAAACCAAAGTGGCCGAACAAATGAAAATCAAAAACGCAACAGTTGCCGAAACCAAAAAAGACGAGCTGATTGCGATTGCCAATGCCCAGCGCGACCAAAGCATTTCGGTTGCCCAAGCCGAATCGGAACGCGATTCGAAAGTGGCGGAAGCCAAGAAAAACAGGGACATCAATGTTGCAAAATTTGATTCGGAAGGCCGTATCGGAGAAATCGAAGCTACTAAAAAAGTGACCATCTCCAATGCCGAATTGGAAGTAATCAAAGCGCAATCGCAAAGTTTAGCCCTCTCGGCCGAAGAAAAAGCGTTGGCGGAAATCGAACAAAACAAGGAACTTGCCCGCAAAGAGGCCGAAGAAGCCCGCGCCAAACGTACCGAAGCCGCGTTGAAAGCCGAACAAATCGTACCCTCCGAAATTGCCAAACAGCAAAAACTGATTGATGCACAGGCCTACCAGTTGAAACTCGAAAAAGAAGCGGAAGCCAACGCCAACCGCCAACGCATTGAAGCGCAAGGATTGGCCGACGCCATTGCCGCCGAAGGAAAAGGAAAAGGAGAAGCGATCACGGCAGAAGGCTTGGCTCATGCAAAAGTGATTGAACAACAGGGTTTAGCCAAAGCCGCGGCCGAAAAAGCGTCCTTAATGGCGCAAGCCGAAGGATTTGAAGCAATGGTGAAAGTCGCCGAAAACAATCCGCAAGTAGCCATTCAATGGAAGATGGTCGACCAGTGGAAAGAAATTGCTTCCGAACAGGTAAAAGCTTTCGAGCACATCCATTTGGGAAATGTCAATGTGATGGATACCTCCCAAGGCGGCACGCTGACCAATTTACTTACCGGCTTGGTATCGTCGATTGCGCCGGTCACCGACATTATGAAAACCATTCCCGGAATACCGGATGTATTAAAAGTGAATAAATCCGCTACAACACCCGGCGAAAAAGAAGAACCGAAAGAATAAAGAAAGATTCTTTAACAGGTATTACATTCGCTATTAGAATGGAAATTCATCTTCCGTAGCATTGTTTACAACGGGCATATTTTCTGCTTTACCCGAATTGGAAGCCGGCCGGTTTAATCGCGAACTAAAATCTTTGACAATATAGTCGTCGTCAAGGTTCTGGAAACGGATATATTCTCTTTTGAAACTGAGAAGGACGTCGCCGGTAGAACCGTTTCGGTGTTTGGCAATGATGATTTCGGCTTTTCCGGTTAAGTCATTTCCCTGACTGTCCTGATAGATTTTATAATATTCGGGGCGGTGGATGAAGCAGACAATATCGGCGTCTTGTTCGATGGCGCCCGATTCGCGCAAGTCGGAAAGTTGCGGGCGCTTGGCATGGTGTTCGTTTTCGCCTTTGCCTGTACGGGTTTCTACCTGCCGGTTCAACTGCGAGAGGGCGATGATCGGGATGCTTAATTCGCGCGCCAAGCCTTTTAAAGAACGGGAAATCAAACTTACTTCCTGCTCCCGGCTGTACGTATTCATTCCGCTGGCGTTCATCAGTTGCAAGTAGTCGATGATGATACATTTCACGCCATGTTCCCTGACTAAACGACGGGATTTGGTACGAAGTTCAAAAACCGACAGTCCCGGCGTATCGTCGATGTAGATCGGGGAGTTATACAGGTTTTTTATCCGGCTGTCTAATTGCTGCCATTCTTCGGGGTTCAGGTGTCCGTTTTTTATTTTTTCTCCGGCGATTTCCGTCGTGTTGATTATTAGACGATTCACTAATTGCACACTTGCCATTTCGAGTGAAAATAAAGCGACGGGGGTATTGTATTTAACGGCCATGTTTTTGGCCATCGACAATACAAAAGCGGTTTTCCCCATGGCCGGACGGGC
>JAISNS010000227.1 GCA_031276105.1 Dysgonamonadaceae bacterium | reverse complement strand
CTTTCTAAAAATTATATCCGTTACAGCGACATTGCAAAGGGAGGTGTTTTACGCTTCGAAATGGGAGCAAGGCCGAATAAAGAAAGAGGAATAAAAAAGTCGGAGCGACCGTTCTCGTTATCGGCAAATGAATAGGAAAAGCATGAAAAAAAACACCTGTAGGCGATTTGCCTTTTTTATTTTGCTGGCTTGTTTTTCGAGCTATGGCCAAAAAAACAAGTTGACGTCGGGATTTATGAATCCACCCGATTCCATTCAAACTTCCGCTTATTGGTATTGGATATCCGACCATCTTTCGGAAGAAGGTGTTATAAATGACCTGCGTGCTATGAAACAGGCAGGCATCAACCGCGCTTTTATTGGCAATATCGGCTTGACGGATGCCGGTTTAGAAGGAGGAAGAATAAAATTCGGTTCCGAAGAATGGTGGCAAATACTGCATACCGCCATTAAAACAGCAAGTGAATTAGGGATTGATATCGGACTTTTCAATGCTCCCGGCTGGAGTCAGTCCGGTGGCCCCTGGGTAAAACCCAATCAAGCAATGAGATACTTAGCTTCAACAAAAATGCAAGTAAAAGGAGGACAAGCAATTGATTGGATTTTAGACCAACCTTCAGCCGATTTTGAGGATGTAAAACTGATTGCTTATCCGGTTCCGAAAATGCAGTGCAAACAACTGCTGATGCGGAACGTAAAACCACAAAACACCGGGCAAGACCTTGTTCTTGATTTTCAGTCGGAGGCGGATTTCACCCTAAGAACCGTAAAAATAATTACTTCGGAGCATCCGGTAAATACTCCGGCAAAAATACAGTTCAAAGAAAACGGACAATTCAAAACCATCAGCGAATTTACCATCGACCGCTACAACAATAGTTTGAATGTCGGATTCGCGCCGTTTGCTCCGGTTGTCATATCCACACCGGTTGTTACGGCAAAAGAGTTCCGATTGATTATTGCCGGTGTTTCGCCCGAAATGGGTTTTAAAGAAATAGAATTATCCACGATACCGGCAGTGGAAAGGTATCCTGAAAAATCATTGGCGAAGATGTTTCAACATCCGCTCCCCTATTGGAATGAATATCAATGGAAAAAACAAGCCGAAATTGAGGATGAGTCTTTGGTAATTGCTCCGGAGCAAGTAATGGATATTTCAGCAAATCTGTCGGGCAACCGGCTGAAATGGAATGTCCCGCCGGGAGATTGGATTGTTATGCGTACCGGAATGTTGCCTACCGGCGTTACGAATGCTCCGGCAAGTTGCGAAGCTACCGGATTGGAAATTGACAAAATGAGTAAAAAACACATTGCCTCGCATTTTAACGCCTATATGGGCAAAGTATATGACAGGATTCCCGAAGAAGAACGCAAAAGTTGGAAAATCATCGTGGCAGACAGCTACGAAACCGGCGGACAGAATTTTACGGATAATTTCATTGCCGATTTTAAAGCGGTGTATGGCTATGATTTAGTCCCGTTTTTGCCTGTTTTTGATGGTGCGGTTGTTCAAAGTCAAGACGTTTCCGACCGGTTTTTATGGGATATCCGGCGATTAGTTGCCGATAAAGTGGCATACGATTATGTGGGCGGCCTGAGAGATATTGCTCACAAACATGGACTTACCACTTGGTTAGAAAATTACGGGCATTGGGGTTTTCTCGGTGAATTTCTGCAATATGGCGGACAATCGGACGAAATCGGCGGTGAATTTTGGAGCGAAGGCGATTTGGGAAATATCGAAAACAAAGCGGCGGCATCCTGCGGGCATATTTACGGCAAAACGAAAATATCCGCAGAGTCTTTCACGAGCGCCGGCAACACATTCGGGCGCTATCCGGCATTGCTGAAACAGCGGGGCGATTTGTTTTTCTCGGAAGGCATTAATAATTCGCTGTTACACGTTTATATACATCAGCCGTATGAAAATAAAAAGCCGGGCGTGAATGCTTGGTTTGGAACGGAATTTAACCGTTTTAATACATGGTTTTCTCAGATGGACTTGTTTACAACCTATCTCAAACGGGTCAATTTCATGTTGCAACAAGGACTGAATGTGGCGGATGCGGCTTATTTCATTGGCGAAGATGCGCCTAAAATGACCGGAATTACAGACCCTGCATTGCCGAAAGGCTATCAATTCGACTATATTAATGCGGAGGTAATAGAAAATAACTTGACCGTAAAAAACGGATTGCTGACTTTGCCGCATGGCACGCAATATAAAATATTGATACTTCCGAAATTGGAAACCATGCGTCCGAAGCTCCTCCGAAAAATCAAGCAACTCATAGAAGACGGAGCCGTGGTAATGGGGCCGGCGCCCAAACGTTCGCCAAGTCTGCAAAATTATCCGCAGGCAGATGTGGAGGTGCAAACCTTGTCGGCGTCTTTGTGGTCGCAGATAGATGGGCTGAATATCCGATGGGCAAGAATAGGAAAAGGAATGATTATCAACGGAATGAATATGCAGGAAGCCTTAGACCTGATTCATTGCGTTCCTGACTGCAAAATTCCGGTAACGATTCCTGTCCTCTATGCTCACAGAACATTCAAGGAAGCTGAAATTTATTTCATCACCAATCAAAGCAATCAAAAAATAAATTTTTCCGCCGAATTCAGAGTGAAAGCGATGCAGCCGGAAATGTGGAATCCGATAACGGGTAGCATCCGTCCTCTGCCTTGTTTTAGTCAAACAGAAACCGGAACGGATATTCCCCTGCAATTGGATGCAAACGAAAGCGCGTTCATCGTGTTCAGAAATAAAGGAAAAAAAAACGCCGGAAACAAAAACGTCGATAATTTTCCAGCGCCCCAAATTTTAGTCAATCTCACGACCGGCCCGTGGACGGTGAATTTCAATAAACAGCAAAGAGGCCCAGAGCAAGCGTTGATTTTATCTTCCTTGAAAAATCTGGCGGATATTGAGCCGGATTCGATTAAATTTTATTCCGGAACAATAAACTATCAGTCTAATTTTCAACTAAATACATTGCCGACAGGAACGCTGTTTATAAACTTGAATGAAGTATATGTGATGGCTAAAATCAAAATAAACGGACAATATGCCGGAGGCGTTTGGACAAATCCATACCGTGTTGATATTTCCGATTACGTAAAAAAAGGCGTAAATTCAATTGAAATAGAAGTGGTTAATACTTGGGTAAACCGGATAATAGGCGACTTGAATTTACCGGAAAATGAAAGACAGATAGGGTTGACAAGCAACACGTGGAACGCAGATTCCCCACTACAAAAATCCGGTTTAATTGGTCCGGTTTACATTGAAAATTTTAATTTTGCCTCTTTTTGTCGCACTCATGAATAAATTCCTCGGGACGGGAAAGCGCCTTTCCTCGGGGCGGAAGTCCGAGCAGTCGCAAAGCACAGTTGCATTGCTTCGCACAACTTTTAGTTTTTATCTTTTAGTTTTTAACTCTTACTTTTTAGGTGGTATTTTCTTTCTAAATCGTTCTTATAACAAACAGATATAATATGCAAACGCTATTAGCAAAATATTTTTCCGGCGAGATAAACGAACCTGATAAACGCCGGCTCTTTTCAGAAATAGAAAAAGACCCGGCTTTGAAAGATGAATTTATCCGGATGCAAAATCTGAAAGGCCTGATGGCTGTATCCGCGACAAATACGCCGAACGAATGGACAGAGAGAAAATTAACCTCTTTCTATGCCTGCATTTCGCGACAAAAACGGCGCCGTTTCCTGCTTTCATTCGCCCGGTATGCAGCCGTTATAGCGGTGGCCGTTCTTTCTACATTTTTCACTGTCGACTATTTTAACGGCGACAGGGAAACGACCGTTTGCACTATTGAAGCGCCTCTTGGTCAGCGCGTTTTCGTCACGCTGAACGACGGATCAACCGTTTGGCTCAATTCGCGCAGCAAACTGCAAGTTCCGCAACGTTTCGACGGCAAAAAGCGAAAAGTACATTTAGACGGGGAAGCCTATTTCGAGGTTAAAGAAAACAACAAAAAGCCCTTTATCGTCGAAACAAGCCGCTACGATGTGCGAGTGTTGGGAACAAAATTCAACGTCCTCAACTATTCGGAAATGGCTGTGTTTGAAACTACGCTGATGGAAGGAGCAGTCGAAATCGTCAATACACGCAAAAAAGAACGCGTAACCATCGCTCCCAATGAACAGGTTTGTTTGGTGGACAATCGTTTGCAAAAAAACGCCATCAACAGTCAGGATTATTCAACTTGGAAAAACGGAGTCCTCACTTTTGATTCGGAACCTTTTTCTAAAATCATTCAGAAATTGGAATTGTATTACGACGTGAAATTCATCATTCAAAATACACAAGCGTTAAATGTTGTCTATACCGGCAAATTCAACGCTTTAAATTCGGCGGAAAATATCATTAACATCATTCATCAAACCAATAAATTTAATTACAGAGTCAGTTCGGATAATAAAATCATCTATATCCGGTAATCGGCATTTTCACGTTAACTCTAATGAATAATAAATTAATAGTATGCTTGTTAGTAGTTTCTTTTAGCATGGAAGGATTGTCGCAAAACATTAATCTTATTACCATTCAAGAGAAAAATACCGCCATCGGTAAAATTCTGAATGAGATAGAAACACAATCGGGCTATTATTTTGTTTTCTCTAAAGAAGATTTAAATCCCGAACTGAGAATAAATGTGCAGATTGAAAACGAAAAATTGGAAACAACCTTAAAAAAGATATTCGACCCCTTGCAGATAATGTATGTTTTTTTGGACAATCACATTATTCTGAAACGACAAACGGCAATTCCCGAAAGCAAGCCGAAAGACCTGAAACAGCCGGAACGTATCCCGGAAACAGACAGCATAACAAACAAAGCGGACAGTGAAATCGTCGACAAAATAATTGACGAAGTGGTTGTTATCGGATACAGCTGCCAAAAACGCCAAAACGTGAGCGGCGCGGTTGCTTCCGTTTCCGGAACAAGATTGGCTTTATCGCAACGTCCCGATTTAACGAACGCTCTGGCAGGCAATCTGTTGGGCGTGCGCACCATTCAACGGAGCGGACGACCGGGATATGACGCAAGTCAAATCGACATCCGCGGTTATGGCGACGAAATATTAGTCATCGTTGATGGCGTAGAACGAAGTTTTTCTCAGATAGACCCCAATGAAATTGAATCCGTTTCTGTTTTGAAAGACGTATCCGCCGTCGTTTATGGTGCCAAAGGCGCCAACGGCGTCTTGCTGATTAGCACGAAAAAAGGATCGGAAACCAAAACTAAAATCTCCTACAATTTCAATTATGCCCTGCAGAGCATTACCCGCTATCCGGAATTTATGAATGTTTGGGATTACATGAATTATTACAACGAGGCTGCGCTGAATCTGTCTCACTTGGGACAAAAACCGATCTTCTCGTCCGAAAACATTGCTCAGGCCGAAAATACCGACTGGCAAAGCGCCGTATTGAAAAGTGTTGCACCCATGCAGCATCACAACGTGAATGTGAGCGGTGGAAATAAAGATACCCACTATTTTTTCTCCTTAGGCTATCTCGATCAAGACGGTATTCTAAAAACGCAGGACAATTTTCAGCGTTTCAATTTTCGATCGAACATCCGCGCCGCAATTGCCAATAATCTGACGGCAGAAATGTTATTGGGCGGCAGAAGAGAAGTTCGCGACGCCCCCGCCACGGTTTCCGGAGGAGGCAGCCCGGATAATTTTTCACAAGGCATTTTTAAAAGCATTGCAACAGCGCTACCCTACAAACCGGTGTATGCCAACAACAATCCGGCGTATTACAACGATTTGGGAAGCGAGCCGAATCCGGTGGTTTTGCTCGACCGCGATTTGGTCGGTACCGATTGGAAAGCAAACGAAGAATTGAACAGCAATTTTTCCTTGATATATACTGTCCCCATTGTCAAAGGGCTTTCACTCAAAGCTTCCGTGGCCTGCGACCGGCAAATTGAAACTCAAAAAATTTTCAAAAAAGCCTTTTCGGAATACACTTATTACCCGATTGAAAACCAATATGTTTCTGCCCAGCCGACACAAACCGCCGGCAAATCGGAAACCCTGAGTCAAAACGATATTATTACGCAACAATATTCCATTCAGTATCATAACAACCGGTTGAATAAACACGACTTTTCGGCTTTATTGCTGTGGGAAATCCGTGAATTTAAACACAGCCGGAATCTCGCCTCCGGCGAATTCGGCATTTCAACGGCGCCGGAATTAGACGCTGCCGGAGCAAGCAACAAAAACGTTGCCGGCAATTCTTATCAAACAGCGAGCATGGGAATTGTCGGACGCATCAATTATGCTTTCGACAACAAATATTTGTTGGAACTGAATTTCAGGGAAGACGGCGTAAGCAAGTTCATTAACAACGACCGTTGGGTGTTCGCACCGGGCATTTCAGCCGGCTGGCGGCTTTCCGAAGAAAATTTTATCAAAGACCGCACCTCAATTTTCGATAATCTGAAATTACGGGCTTCATTCGGTATTTTTTCGTTAGCGCCCGATTTACAGGAATATTATTTTTTATCAGGATACAATTATACCGGAAAAGATGTTTTCGGCGAGCCGGTTTATTTTATGCAGGGCGAAAACAATCCGGTGGTGGTGGCAACCGACAGAGGCGTCATCAATCCCAATCTCACGTGGGAAAAAGCGTCGATAACCAATATCGGCGGGGAGGTTATTTTATGGAACGAGAAACTCTACGGAGAAATGGATGTTTTTTACCGCACACATACCGGCATGTACGCCACCCGAAGTCAAACCGTGCCTACTACTTTCGGCGCCCTCCTGCCGGATGAAAATCTCAATGGCGAAACCGACCGGGGCGCCGAATGGGCAATTGGAAGCAAACAGCAATTAAACGAACTGCTGATCAATCTCAAAGCGTCTTTCTCTTATACCCGCAAAAAAAGAGAATATCAGGAATTGCCGGAAGCAGGGAATCAATATGCCTATTGGGAAAATCGCTATCGGGAAAACAACGGTCATGTATCCAAAAATCCTTATCGCTGGGACAACATTACCTGGGGCTATGAAGCGCTGGGACAGTTTCAAAGTTTTGAAGAAATCTTACAATCGCCGATACAGGACGGGGAAGGCAATTCCACGCTTTTGCCCGGCGACATCAAATACAAAGACGTCAACCGCGATGGAGTGATTAGTTCATTGGACTTACTGCCTATCGGACGAAGCGACCGCCCGGAAATCTTTTTCGGTTTCAATCTCTCGGCTTCGTGGAAAAACATTGATTTTACGCTGTTTTTTCAAGGCGCTTCGCATCATACCTACACGTTTAATTACAAAGATGCTTTTGTTCAGGGAGGAATCGGCAATGCCTACGAAATGTATAAAGACCGCTGGCATCGCGCCGATGTGAACGACCCGTACAGCAAATGGATACCCGGACGGTTTCCGCCGTTGCGGGTAGAAAGTTATGCGGGCAATCAGGCAGCTTCTACTTTCTGGAGTAAAAACGCCACCTATGTGCGATTGAAAACCATTGATTTGGGCTATACTTTGCCGTCGGAATGGATGGGAAAAGCGGGCATACGGAAATTGCGCATTTATCTGAATGCTTATAATCTGCTGACTTTCACCTCCAAAGAGTTGAAATATGTGGACCCGGAAGGAGAATCGGGCTATGGAATGTATTATCCGCAAATGAAAACCGTTAATTTTGGAGTAAATGTTGAATTTTAATACAGCCATGAAACAGTTCCGGCCTATCGCATACTTCTTGCCGTTGATGAGTTTGCTTTCCGCTTGCGACGCCTTTTTCGACCGGCAACCGACTACCTATATCAGTGGCGAGGAAGCTTGGACGGACGAGAATACGGTCAACGCAATTTTGGCGGATGCTTACGCGCGAATCAATCATGAAGATTTCGATTACTTCGAAGGTTTCTGGGTATTCTCGCAACTGAATTTAAGTTCCGCATCCGATGAAACCTATCCGTCATGGCAACAGGGCGATTTTGGACAAGGCGGAAAAACGCAAGTCGTTTTTGGAGATGAATGGTTTTATCTATGGCCCTACGACCAAATCCGGAACTGCAACGATATTTTGCAAAAACTCAATGCTTCGGGGCTTGCTTCGCAACAAAAAGAAATCATCGGAGCGGAAGTCCGTTTCATTCGCGCCTATCATTATTTTCTGTTAGTGAAACGTTTTGGCGGCGTTCCGCTCATCACGAAAGTGCAGGAATACAACCCCGCTCATTGGGAAGACCTGGAAGTTCCCCGCAACAAAGAGCAGGAAATATGGGATTTTATTGCAGACGAAATGGATGCTATTGCGCCTTTGCTGCCGGTAAAACGTCAGGCCTGCGACCGGAATCGCGCCTCGCGCTATGTGGCTTACGCCTTGAAATCACGCGCGATGTTGTATGCCGCCTCAATTGCCCAATACGGCAAAGTGGAATTAAACGGGTTAACCGGTATCGCCGCCCATCCGGCTCCCTATTGGGAAGCCGCCGCTGCTGCTGCCGATTCGGTAATTCGTTCGGGTAATTATGTCTTGTACAATCAATATGCAGATAAATCGGAAAATTATAATCGCTTGTTTTTGGACAAAGAGAACGGAGAATATATCTGGACGAAAGCCTATCATTTGCCCGAAGTGAGTCACAGTTTCGATTTTATGACCACTCCTTACAGTTTTACAAGCGGATATGGTTGCGGCATGACTCCTACTCTCGACTTGGTGGAAAGTTATGAATATATCAACGGAGAAATAAAAGAACTTCCTGTAGCGGAGAATAATAGGCCAATCAAATACAATCATCCATTGGATTTGTTTGCCGGAAAAGACCCGCGTCTGTTCGCCTCGGTTTATCTTCCGATGTCGTCTTTCAAAAACGGCGTGGTAGAAATCCGCCGGGGTGTTTACCGGGAAACCGACCGCTCTTTTCTGGCCGCAAATAACCTGGAGCAGAAAACGACCTTAGACAACGGCGTTCAAATAAGCATCGGAGGAAAAGACGGGATTATGCTTTCTACCGATCCAACGAAAACAGGCTTTTATCAAAAGAAGTTTTATGATGAAAAACGAACGGATTTTTCCGAAAACAAATCCGACCAAAGCTGGCCGGTATTTCGTTTGGCGGAAATGTATCTGAATCAAGCCGAAGCCGAAATGGAACTGGGAAACCGGAACAAAGCCGCAGAGACATTAAATAAAGTCAGAGAACGCGCCGGAATAAAATTGCTGACGGAAACTGAAGCTACATTGGCGCGCATACGACAGGAACGGCGTATAGAGTTGGCTTTTGAAAACCACCGGTTTTGGGATTTGCGTCGCTGGCGAATAGCTGCTCAAGGCGAGGCCGCAAGTGCGGGAGTATTGGCTCCGTTGGTACCGACCGCGCTTTGGCCTTGGATTGTGCAGGAAGACGGCAGTTACATTTTCACCAAAGTATCCGGCTCGGCGAATATTCAGAAGCCGGATAAAATGTTTCTTCCCAGGCATTATTACTTAAAATTTCGCCCGGAAGAAATCAATGCCAATCGCAAGTTAATACAAAATCCGGGATACTGAAAAAGTTATGAAGGGAGTTAAATATAAGTTGGGAGTTTTATGGAGCGTTGCCTTTTTGGTAAGCTGCGAAATAGACAATTACGATGCTCCAAACGGAGGATTGTTCGGACGGATTTTGGATGAAGAAACCGGAGAAACCGTGCAACAAGCCGTTCCTTCGGACTTGGGTTTGCGGTTGCGGTTTTATGAAACAGGAAAAGAAAATTCTATGGAACAACACTTCTATGTCCGTCAGGATGGCTCATTTGAAAATTCCCGCATCTTTAACGGCCCCATCCGCATAGTATTGGAACAACGAAATTTTTTCCCCATCGATACCCTCGATGTACTTATTCAAGGACAAACCCGGCAGGATATACCGGTGATTCCATACACTCGTATTCATTTGGAACGTTTGGAAGGGGAAGAGAAAATAAAAATTCATTTTTCTATCTCTCGCAGTGAAAGGCAGACGTATGAAAAACATAAAATCACGCAATACAGGCTGCTTTGGAATGTTTCGCCTTATCTTGATTCTCAAAAGGAAAATTACTGCGGGCGAATTGAGTACAGTTTGACCGGCGTCTCCGACGAGCAAGTGTTGGATACGCATTATTCCGTCGAATTGGATTTGTCAACGGCTGCCAATCGGGAACTGTTGAAGAGTCGGGCGCACCTCATCAAAGGGAACGGTCATTTAATTTATTTGCGCCTTTGCGTGAGCACAACAAGCGAAGAAACTGACAATGGAAATTATATCAATTACAGCGAAGTGTTTCCGGTGCAAATATCACCCAATTTATTACCATAAACAAGTTAACGAGTAAACAAGTTAACGAGTAAACGAGTAAACGAGTAAACAAGTAAACAAGTAAATGAATAAACAAGTAAATGAATAAACAAGTAAATGAGTAAACGACTAAATGAGTAAACGACTAAACAAGTAAACGAGTTTGGGGATTATCACGCTTCGCGCCCTCGTTTACTCGTTAACTTGTTTACTCGTTTACTAAACAAACGACTAAACAAGTAAACGAGTTTGGGGATTATCACGCTTCGCGCCCTCGTTTACTCGTTAACTCGTTAACTTGTTTACTAAACAAACGATAAATTAAATAAATATGAAAACAAATTGCCTGTTACTTCTTTTATCCGGTGCGGTTGCATGTTCCGCTTGCGGAGAGAAGAAAACAACGCGGGACGTCAGTGCAGATGCCGGTCATTACGTTCCTGTTTTTCCGATGGAACCTTTTATTCGTCCGGAAGCAGTAAATCCGGTTATTTCACCCAACGACGCTACCCGTTTTTTTGATCCTCTCTTGCAAGATTCAATTGCATGGGAATCGAACGATACCTTCAATCCGGCGGCGGCCGTGCTGAATGATGAAATCGTTGTCCTCTATCGGGCGGAAGATCAATCGGGCAAAGGCATCGGGCAGCGAACTTCCCGTTTGGGTTATGCCTCATCCGGCGACGGTTTGCATTTTACCCGCCGTTCAACGCCTGTCTTTTATCCGGATAACGATTCGCAAAAAGAACTGGAATGGCCGGGCGGTTGCGAAGACCCGCGCATTGCCTTGTCTGAAAACGGATTATACGTGATGTTATACACGCAATGGAACCGGCAATTACCCCGCCTGGCAGTTGCTACATCTCCGGATTTGGTGCATTGGACAAAACACGGCCCTGCGTTTGCAAAAGCTTATGACGGACGGTTTTACAATGAATTTTCCAAGTCGGCCTCTGTCATCACCCGCTTGAAAAACGGCAAACAAGTGATTGCCGAAATCAAGGGTCGATACTGGATGTACTGGGGCGAAAAAGCGGTGTATGCCGCCACTTCCGACAATCTGACGGATTGGTATCCGGTTTTGGACGAAAACAACCGCTTAAAAGTGTTATATGCCCCGCGTGAAGGCTATTTCGATAGTGAATTAACCGAATGTGGCCCCCCAGCCGTTTTAACGGAACAAGGGATTGTTTTGCTCTACAACGGCAAAAACAAAGCCGGAACCGGCGGCGATACGGATTATACGGCCAATGCCTATTGCGCCGGTCAAGCCTTGTTTGATGCTGAAGAGCCGACCCAATTATTGCAAGTTTCGGACAAACCGTTTTTAGTTCCTCAGGAATCATTTGAGAAAAGCGGACAATATCCGGCCGGCACAGTCTTTATCGAAGGGTTGGTTTATTTTCAAAATAAATGGTTTTTGTATTATGGCTGCGCCGATTCGCGCGTAGCGGTTGCGATCTATAACCCGAAATACAATGAAAAAATTTAATTTAATCACATCGGTTTCAATTCTTTTTTTGTCTGCTTGCAGTTGCAATACGCAAAGGACGGCCGACACTTCTCCGGCGGCGTATGTCAATCCGTTTATCGGCGCCAGCACCAATGTAGGCGCGGCGGGCGTTTATCACGGCTTGGGGAAAACGTTTCCGGGCGCAACCACTCCTTACGGAATGGTTCAGGTAAGCCCGAATACCATCACCGGCGGCGACAACGGGTCGGGCTACAGTTACGAACACAAAACCATTGAAGGTTTTGCTTTTACTCAGATGAGTGGCGTGGGATGGTACGGCGATTTGGGGAATTTCCTGGTTATGCCTGCGACCGGAAAACTGAAAACCGTTGCCGGAAAAGAGGGAAATCATTCGTTAAAAGGGTATCGTTCTTTGTATTCCAAAGAGAGTGAAAAAGCTTCCGCCGGTTATTATTCCGTAGAACTGATACCGAGTAATATTCAAGTAGAAGCGACGGCGGCTCCTCACAGCGGAGTGTTGAAATTTACGTTCCCGAAAAACGAACAATCGCGTATTCAGATTGATTTGGCGAGAAGAGTCGGAGGAACTTCCACTTATCAATATGTTGAAATCGTGGATGCTCACCACATTCAAGGCTGGATGAAATGTACGCCCGAAGGAGGAGGTTGGGGCAACAGCGAAGGTCATGCCGATTATACGGTCTATTTTTATGCCGAATTGAGCAAGCCGATGACAAAAACCGGCTTTTGGAGCGCGAATATCCCCGACGACTGGGTGCGCTTGCGCGACGAAAGCCAAAGCGATGAATACCTGAAGCGAGTAGCCAATGCAAAAATCATATCCGGCGAGAAGAAGTGCGAAGGCAAACACATCGGGTTTTTCTCCGAATTTGAAACCAAAAAAGAGGAAGTTATCACGTTAAAAACCGGCGTCTCTTTCGTTGATATGGCCGGCGCCCGCAACAATCTGGAGCAGGAAACGACCGGTAAATCGTTTGAAACCATCCATCGGGAAGCAATTGAATTGTGGAATGAAGCGTTGTCGAAAATCACCATAGAAACAACTAACGAGGAAGATAAAATTATTTTTTACACCGCGCTTTACCATACGATGATCGACCCCCGTATCTATACGGATGCGGACGGACGATACCTCGGCGGCGATGGAAACATTTATACGGCCAACGGTTTTACCAAACGGACAATATTCAGCGGGTGGGATGTATTTCGCGCTCAATTTCCGCTGCAAACACTGATTGATCCGCAATTGGTCAACGATGAAATCAATTCGTTGATTACCTTGGCCGAACAAAGCGGCAAGGAATATTTCGAACGTTGGGAGTTTCTCAATGCTTACAGCGGTTGCATGATTGGAAATCCGGCCCTGCCGGTTTTAACCGATGCTTATATGAAAGGCATTCGCGATTATGATATTGAAAAAGCCTATCAATATGCCGTCAATTCTTCCGATAAGTTCAGCAACAAAGACAATCAAGGTTTTTACGGCCCCCCGTTGAGTATTTCCAATACGCTCGAATTTGCTTATGCGGATTGGTGTCTGGCTCAACTGGCGAAAGCATTGGGTAAGGAAAGCGACGCCGAACGGTTCACGAATAAAGGACTTTACTATCGCAATGTGTTTGACTCTTCCAAAGGCTGGTTTCGTCCGCGTCTGGAGGATGGCAGATGGGAAGCTTGGCCGGAAAATGCCTTGATTACCGAAGGCTACGGCTGTATTGAGGCCAATCCCTACCAACAGGGCTGGTTTGTTCCGCACGACATACAGGGGATGGTTGAATTGATGGGCGGTCGCGATTCGGTGTTGAAACGCTTGGATACTTTCTTTGAAAATACGCCGGAAAATATGTTGTGGAACAGTTATTACAACCATGCCAATGAGCCGGTGCATCATGTCGCTTATTTATACAACCGTTTGCAAAACCCCTGGCAAACCCAAAAATGGACGCGATTCACTTGTAAAAAAGCGTATTTCAACTCCGTAGAAGGATTGGTCGGCAATGAAGACGCCGGGCAGATGTCGGCCTGGTATGTGTTGTCGTCCACCGGCATTTATCCGGTTTGCCCCGGAGAAACAAACTATGAAATTACGGCGCCGGTGTATGATAAAATCACTTATACGCTCCCTGCAACAGGTAAAAAATTTACCATCATTGCTCACAACAATTCTCCGGAAAATATTTATATCCAATCGGCCAAATTGAACGGAGAAACCTACGGGCGTTGCTATATCGACCATGCAACCCTGCTCAAGGGCGGCACACTGGAAATGGAAATGGGGCCGCAACCCAATCTCCAATGGGGAATATGAATAAATTAGGAATCCATTGGACTCCGCTGGGACGAGTAAATTATTTTATTTCCTCCATCGGACTCCGCTGGGATGAATAACATCATTTTATTTTCTCCATCGGACTCCGCTGGGCTGAGTAAATTATTTTATTTTCTCCATCGGACTCCGCTGGGCTAAGTAAACTCCCGCAGGGAAGAGATTGACTAACCGTGCCGTTATAGTTTATCATTTTCGTATCCCTAAGCCGGACAAGCCGGAATTACGCCGACAGGCGTATCCTGTGAATAACCCCCAGATTTATCTGGGGGTAAATTGCAACTATTTACCAATTAACTTTATTGATTGTTAATTTTTTGGTGGTAATGAACAAAATAAATGTCTTTATCATGTCAGGATAATTCTATTAATCGTTAATAAATTTGATATTTGTATGAAAAATATATTTTGTTGCTATTGCGCAATCGCAGCCTTGTCTTTGACGAGTTTCAACGGCTTGGCTTTTTCGGCGGTGACTGTTACCGAACTTAAATGCGAAAATCTCATCAATCCCAATGCAATTGATAATACAACGCCTCATTTCAGTTGGAAAATTCTGTATGACGGCGGCGCCATGCAGCAACAGTTTTACGAGATTCAGGTATCTTCCGACAGTGTGGCGCTGACCACCGGCAATGCCGATTTATGGAACAGCGGCCAAAGGGAATCTTCCTCGTCGGTGATGGTTCCGTATCAGGGAGAAGCCTTGTCGTCCCGTTCGTTAGCCTATTGGAGAGTGCGGGTTTGGAACGACAAAGCGGAGGTTTCCGATTGGAGTCCGATTGCCCGTTTCGGTGTGGGAATTATCAACAGAGAAGAATGGCAGGGAACGTTTATCGGTTTGTCGAGCAGCGCCGCCAATACGGAAACGCCGTTATTGAGGAAGAAATTCACGGTAACGGATAACAGCATCGCTTTCTTGCACGTCAATTCGCTGGGCTATCATGAAGTGTACATTAACGGGAAAAAGGTGAGCGATGCGGTATTGTCGCCGGCTGTATCCCAATTAAATAAGCGCTCCTTATCCCTGACTTACGATGTAACTTCCCTTCTCGATCCGGGCGAAAACGAAATAGTACTATGGCTCGGAAGCGGATGGTATAAAAACACCGCTTACGATATGTCGCCGATTACTCCCGCGCCTGCCGGAGCGTTGGTGAATGCCCAATTAGACCTCTTAAAGAATGGCGAATGGGAAACGCTTGTTTCAACCGATTCATCGTGGGAAGGCCGCGAAACCGGCTATAAAGACACCGGAACGTGGAATGCCAATCGTTTCGGCGGCGAGCGGGTCAACGCCAAACTTCTTCCGAAAAATTTGAATCCCGAAACATTAGACACATTGAGTTGGACGCCTGCCGTTGAGGTGAGTATTCCGAATCTGATCCTCTCGCCGCAGATGACCGAACCCGATAAAATTCAGGAGGTGATTACCCCTGTCTCTCTCACAAAGTTAAGCATCGGCGTTTGGCTGGTCGATATGGGCAAAACGGTCAATGGCTGGTTTGAAATTAAATTCCCCAAATTATTAACCGGTCAGACCGTTATCTTTGACTATTACGATTTCAGGGATAAAGACGGCAATTTGGAAGATCAAGGACAAAAGGATTATTTTACAGGCAGCGGAGCCGCAAATGAAGTATTCTGCAATAAATTTAATTACCATGCCTTTCGGTATGTGAAAATTTCAGTGATGACGATCGTTCCTGAAATAGAAAACATGAAGGCCTACCTTATTCATACCGGCTATCGTCCGGCGGCCTCGTTTGAATGTTCCGACGCCGATTTGAACGCCATTCACGACATGATACAATATACCCTGCGCTGCCTGGCGTATGAAGGGTATATGGTCGACTGTCCGCATATTGAACGGGCCGGCTACGGTGGCGACGGCAATTCTTCCACCACTACGTTGCAAACGCTGTTCGATGTATCGCCTTTGTATCACAACTGGCTGACGGCTTGGGGCGATGTGATGCGCGAAGGCGGAAGTCTTCCTTATGTAGCGCCCAATCCGGGCGGCGGCGGTGGCGGGCCGTATTGGTGCGGTTTTATTATCATGGCGCCATGGCGTACCTACGTCAATTACAGGGATGACCGCTTGATACGGAAATATTATCCGGCTATGAAACAATGGTTGGAATATGTGGAGAAATATACCGTTAACGGTTTGTTGAAAGAATGGCCCAATACGGATTACCGGATGTGGTATTTAGGCGATTGGCTGACGCCGACCAATGCCGTCGGCTCCAACAGCGATTTGGTTAACAATTGTTTTATCAGTGAATGTTTGGCTGTGATGGAAAAAATAGCCGGAATTTTAGGCAAACCGGAGGAAGCGCCGGATTTTAAACAGCGGAAGGAAACGCTGGATGCAATTATTCATTCTACTTACTACCGGTCGTCGAGCAAGACTTACGCGAATGCGGCACAGTTAGACCTCGCCTATCCGATGCTGGTCGGCGTTACTCCCGCAAATTTATATGCCGGCGTTAAAACCCAACTGTTGGAGCGAACGGCAAATAGAGACCGGGGACATATCGGCGGCGGACTGGTGGGCGTTCCCATCATTACCGAATGGGCGATTCGTAACCATGCGGCGGATATGATGTACACCCTGTTGAAAAAACGCGATTATCCGGGCTATCTGTATATGATAGATAACGGAGCCACCACCACTTGGGAGTATTGGAGCGGCGAACGAAGCCGCGTTCACAACTGCTACAACGGCATTGGGGCGTGGTTTTATCAGGCAGTCGGCGGCATTCGTCCCGACGAAAACAATCCCGGCTACAAGCATGTATATATAGAACCGCAAATACCCGCCGGAGTAACCTGGGCGAAAACAACCAAAGAATCTCCATACGGCACGATTGCCGTAGATTGGCAAATAACCGGTACCGACCGGCTCACTTACCGGATTTCGTTGCCGGCGAATACGACGGCGACGGTTCTTCTTCCGGAAAACGCGACCGGTTGTTTTGTGAACGGCGAAGCTGTAACGGTAAGCGATAACAAAGCTATCGAAATCGAAAACGGCCGCTATGACCTGACGCTCTATTTGAATGGCTCAACCCCTGTTCGACCGGTGAAAAACACCACGATGATGGATGTGCCGATAACTGTTTACGACCTGTATGGACGAACCGTTGCAAAGCAAAAAACGGATGCCTTGCCTCGCGGTATTTATCTGTTAAAAAAGGGTGGTGAAGCCGTAAAAATGGTAAAATGATGATTGTAAAATTTAATTGCCTGATTAATAATAAAAATAATCGTTTATGAAAGCACAAATTTTTAATTTATTTATTCTGTCTTTTTTGAGTTTGCATGCAATTGCGCAACAAGTGTCTCCGTTTAAGGAAAACGACCGGGTAGTATTTCTGGGTAACAGCATTACCGACGGCGGACATTATCATTCCTACATCTGGTTATATTATATGACCCGATTCCCCGATAGACCCCTGACCGTTTTAAATGCCGGAGTTGGCGGCGACAGGGCGGAAGAAATGTTCAAACGGCTGGACGGCGATGTTTTCAGTAAAAAACCGACCGTTTTGATTACCACCTTCGGCATGAACGATACCGGATATTTCGAATACAATGAACCCGGCGCCGAAGCATTTGCCGATAAAAGAGTTAATGAATCGCATGAATGGTACAAAAAAATAGAAAGCCGCTTAAAAAAACTGTCCGGCACAAGGCTTGTGCTGATGGGAAGCTCGCCGTATGACGAAACAGCCCAAATTGAAAACAATGCGTTTCGGAACAAAAATAAAGCCATGATGCGCATCGTTGATTTTCAACGGAAAGCGGCTCTGGAAAATAAATGGGAATTTATCGACCTCAATGCGCCGATGACGGAAATTAACGAACGGATGCAAAAAACCAATCCTTCATTCACCCTTTGCGGCAAAGACCGGATTCATCCCGACAACGACGGACACATGGTGATGGCCTATCTTTTTCTCAAAGCGCAAGGTTTTGCCGGAAAAGAAGTGGCCGCTATCGACATTGATGCGGCAAATGCCGTCGTAAAATCAGAGTCGAACTGTGTGATTTCCCATTTAAAGAAAACGGATGCCGGGCTTAGTTTCAATTACTTGGCGAAGGCATTGCCTTATCCTTTAGATACCATTGCTCGAGGATGGGAGCAGCAAAAAGGACAGGCGAAGGCGCTCGAAGTGATTCCTTTCATGGACGAAATGAACGGCGAAATACTCAAAGTCAGCGGACTGAACGGCAATTACACGCTCCTGATCGACGACGAAGAAATAGGAACATGGACTGCCGAAGATTTCTCGAAAGGAATTAATCTGGCCGCGCTTACCCATACTCCGCAATACCAGCAGGCATTGAAAATCATGCATTTAAACGAAGAACGTTTGGACATAGAACATCGTTTCCGCGATTATATGTGGATGGAATATACCTGTTTCGGCGGAACCGATTTGCTGTTTGCCTGCAACCGGGCAGCCCTCAAAGAGCTGGATAAACATTTGGATAACGGATGGGTGCGGGCGAAACGCGATATTTATGTAAAAGCAATGTTGCCGGAGGTAAGGGAAGCCTGGCAAAATGAAATGGATTTGCTCGTTTCAACGATATATAAAATCAATCAGCCGGTTGTACGGAAAATAACGCTTATACGGAGTTAACTTATGAAGAACAACTGTTTTTATTTCTTGTTTATCGCCTTGTCTTTCGTCAATTTAATAAGTTGCCGGCCACAGTCGGCTCCATCGCTTGTCGAACTCAAATGTGAAAATCTGATCAATGCTAATGCAATTGATAATACAACGCCTCATTTCAGTTGGAAAATTTTGTATGACGGCGGCGCCATGCAGCAACAGTTTTACGAAATTCAGGTGGCGTCCGACAGTACGGAATTGACCCAAGGCAACGCAGATTTGTGGAATACCGGCAAATTTCAGTCCGACGAATCGGTGATGGTGCCGTATCAAGGGAAAACCCTGACGTCGCGTTCGCTCTGTTATTGGCGCGTACGAATTTGGAACGATAAAGGCGAAGTTTCCGCCTGGAGCCATATTGCCCGTTTCGGCGTAGGCATTTTGAGTAAAAAAGAATTGCAGGGAAAGTTCATCGGTTTGTCTGCCGATGCGGGAAATACGCATACGCCCTTGTTGAGGAAAAAATTTACCGTAGAAGAGAGCAACATCGCTTTTTTGCATGTCAATTCATTGGGCTATCACGAAGTATATATCAACGGGAAAAGAGTAGGCGATGATGTTTTGTCGCCCGCCGTTTCGCATTTGACGAAAAGGTCTATCACAGTTACTTACGATGTTACTTCCTGCCTTCAACCGGGAGAAAATGAATTGGTATTTTGGCTCGGAACGGGATGGTACACCCGAACCGGATTTCAGGCCGAACACGACGGCGCTTTGGTAAATGCTCAATTAGACCAACGGAACAAGGGGCAATGGCAAACAATCCTTGCAACCGGCGCCACGTGGCAAGGGCGCGAAACAGGATACCGAGATACCGGCACATGGCAAGCCCTTCGTTTCGGAGGCGAACGAGTGGACGCCAAACTGAATCCGGCTGATTTGACTTCCAAAACATTGGACGCGCTTACCTGGCGTCCGGTCGTTGAAGTAGATGTGCCGAATATCGAAATCGCTCCTGAAATGACGGAGCCGAATAAGATTCGGGAAACACTCGTACCCCAATCTATAACGCCGGAAGGAAACAATACATGGCTGGTCGATCTGGGCAAAAATATCAACGGCTGGTTTGAAATAAAATTCCCCCGATTACAGGCAGGAGATACCGTTTCGATCGAATACACCGATTACATCGACAAAGGCGTTTTTCAGGAGCAAGGACAGCGAGATATTTACATCGCTTCGGGAAAAGCGAATGAGGTTTTCCGTAATAAATTCAATCATCACGCTTTCAGGTATGCGAGAATCACCAATTTAGCCGAAAAACCTCAAAAAGACGACATCCGGGCTTATCTGATTCACACCGATTATCGCGTTGCCTCTTCTTTTGAATGTTCCGACGCCGATTTGAACGCCATTCACGACATGATACAATACACCATGCGTTGCCTGGCCTTCGGCGGTTACATGGTCGATTGTCCGCATTTGGAACGGGCAGGTTACGGCGGCGACGGCAATTCTTCCACCATGACTTTGCAAACCATGTACGATGTCTCGCCCCTGTTCACCAACTGGCTGATGGCGTGGAGCGACGCTATGCGTGAAGGCGGAAGTCTTCCTCACGTAGCGCCGAATCCGGGTGCGGGAGGAGGAGGCCCCTATTGGTGCGGCTTTTTCGTGCTGGCGCCCTGGCGCACCTACCTCAATTACAACGACGCCCGTTTGATAGAAAGATATTATCCGGCGATGAAACAGTGGTTTGAATATGTCGATAAATATACGGTAGATGGGCTGTTGAAACGATGGCCTGATTTGGAATACCGCGACTGGTATTTGGGCGACTGGCTGGCTCCGTGGGGGGTGGATTCGGGAGCGCAATCGTCCGTTGATTTGGTGAACAACTGCTTTATCAGCGAATGTTTGGGCGTTATGGCAAAAATTGCCGGCATTTTGAACAAACCGGATGAAGCAGAAGAATGGAAAAATAGAAAAGAAGCCTTAAACCGGCTGATACACCATACTTTCTTTGACGCCGGCAAGCATATTTATGCTACCGGTTCGCAACTCGACCTTTCGTATCCGATGCTGGTGGGAGTTACGCCTGCGCCGGTATATGAAAAAGTGAAAAATCAACTTTTTGAGAGGACGGAAACCCAAAACCAAGGGCATATCGGCGTTGGATTGGTGGGGGTTCCCATCCTTACCGAATGGGCAATTCAAAATAAAGCGGTCGATTTTTTTTATACCCTGTTGAAAAAGCGTGATTATCCGGGCTACCTGAACATGATAGACAACGGAGCAACCACCACCTGGGAATATTGGAGCGGTGAAAGAAGCCGCATCCACAATTGCTACAACGGAATAGGTACTTGGTTTTATCAGGCGGTCGGCGGCATTCGTCCCGATGAAAACAATCCGGGATACAGGCATGTATTTATCGAACCACAGATACCCGGCGGCGTAACTTGGGCGAAAATAACCAAAGAAACACCCTACGGAACTATCGCCGTGGATTGGCAATTAGAATCGCCCGAAAAATTCAGCCTGAATGTGTCATTACCGGCAGGCACAACGGCTACGATTGCTTTTCCGAAAAATGTAAAAAATTGTTGGCTGAATGGGAAGAAGATAAAGAAAAATAACCGGGTTGTTGAAATTTGAGAATACAGACGCTATGCAAAAGAAAAAATCAAGGATGACAACACCTAAATTTAATACAAACCAATCCATCTATCAAGCGTGGAGCAAGGCAAATCAATCAAATGCCGCTATTCCTGCGAT
>JAISNS010000171.1 GCA_031276105.1 Dysgonamonadaceae bacterium | reverse complement strand
TGTTGTTTTACAAAAACCGCTGCAAATGTAATTTGTTTAATCGGATTATGCAAATATTTTTTTGAAAAAGTGAGAGCACAAATTAAAGTGAGAAAGCAAAAGGGCAAGGGCGAAAGTATGCAGCAGGATTAAAAGTAATAAATCAAACCCGTATTCAAAAAATTGCCGCCAAAATCATAGGCGATTTTTTTAGCATTGAAAATGGCATAGGGTGCACGATGGTATTCGATGAAACAGCCGGTTTGCCTGTAGCGTAAACTTATTCCACCATGCAAATCCATGGCTTTCATATCGTAATACACTTTATCGCCGTTTGTATTTTCTTCTTTCAGTAAATCGGTTTGAAGATAAGAGAGTCCCACCCCAAAATAAGTTTTACACGAAAGATTCGCAAGTAATTGATGCCGGTAAGCATAACGTAAATAAACCGACGCCTGATACACCGGTTTCGCATCGTAAGCTTCATCGCCGAGATAGTAAACAAATGAAGCGGGCATAACCGGAAAAACAGCCTGAAAACCAATATCAACAGTGGTATTTTTTTGTACCGGCAAACAAAAAAACAAATCAAATCCCGGAGCAAATTTGAAAACCTCTTTCAAATTCCGCAAAGGCAATACAGACGCCGTACGGATTTCAAACCTCAAATCATCCTTCTCATTTTCTAATTTTTGAAAGACGTTGAAATCGGAATCAATCGCAAAAACATTCCAAGCAATCGAAACAAGCAAAAACAAAAAAAATATCCGCCGCAACATGCCGGTAAAAAATTTTTTTGACATTACAATATAAATCAATAGGTTTTTATGT
The DNA here is from genome assembly GCA_031276105.1 of Dysgonamonadaceae bacterium. Lineage (GTDB taxonomy): Bacteria > Bacteroidota > Bacteroidia > Bacteroidales > Azobacteroidaceae > Azobacteroides. Next base: position 21,643 of record JAISNS010000171.1, on the reverse strand, counting down.
CCGGTCGCAAAATTACATGAAAAAATTTAATTTACCTGCAAACAGATAAAGCATTCGTAAAATAAAAAATTAGAACCATTTTTAAACGCCCATTTTTATCCGACTGCGTGTAAATCAAAAATTTTCACGTAAATTTGCCGGTTGTTACGAATCATTTTAAAAACAGAAAAAGATGAAATTGTTTTTGTTAGATGCTTATGCCTTAATTTATAGAGCTTACTATGCTTTAATAAAAATGCCGCGGATGAATTCCAAAGGGTTTAATACTTCCGCTGTTTACGGCTTTGTCAATACCTTGGAAGAAGTCCTCAAAAAGGAAAACCCTACGCATATCGGCGTTGCTTTCGACCCTGCCGGCCCCACTTTCAGGCATGAGGCCTATAAAGATTACAAGGCGCAACGGGAAGAAACCCCGGAAGTTATCCGCGAATCGGTTCCCATTATCAAGAATATTATCCGGGCTTACAATATCCCTGTTTTAGAAGTTCCTTATTATGAGGCGGATGATGTTATCGGAACAATTGCCAAAAAAGTCTCCGGCGATTATACGGTTTTCATGATGACTCCCGATAAAGATTACGGGCAATTAGTGGACGACCATATTTTTATCTATAAACCCAAATACGGGGTTAACGACTTTGAAGTGCTTGGCGTGGAGGAGGTCAAGAAAAAATACGACCTTCAGTATCCGGAGCAAATCATCGACTTGCTGGGGCTGATGGGCGATAAATCGGATAATATCCCCGGTTGTCCGGGCGTGGGGGAAGTGACCGCTAAAAAATTGATAGCCGATTTTGGAAGCATCGAGAATGTATTGCTGAATACCAATGAATTGAAAGGTTCTTTGAAAACCAAAATTGAAGAAAATAAAGACCTCATCCTGTTCTCAAAATTCTTGGCGACGATCAAAACCGATGTTCCCATTGCATTTAATCCGGAAGAATTAGCCCGGAAAAAGTTCGATGAAGCGGCTCTCCGCGAAATCTTCGACGACCTTGAATTTCGCCAATTATCTGCCCGTGTACTGGGAGAGAATAAACCGGTTCTCCCGGTAAAAACGCCCCGCCAGACTTCCCTTTTCGATCAGTTGGATGTGTTTTCTCCGGAAACGGATAATTATTCCACACTGGAAAATATCCATACCGTTCCTCATACGTACTTCTTGCTGGACGATGAAGAAAAAATAGCCGGATTAATCGACGAAATCCGGGCGAAAAAGTTTGTGTCGTTCGACACGGAAACGACCGGTACCGATGCTTTATCCGCCGAATTAGTCGGCATGTCTTTTGCCGTTGAAGAAGGCAAGGCCTGTTATTTTCCGGTACCGGAAAACCGGGAAGAAGCTCAAAAAGCCGTCGATTTATTCAGGGAAATGCTGGAAGATGAATCCATCCTGAAAATAGGTCAAAACATCAAATACGACATGAATGTACTGAAAAAGTACAATGTGCGCCTGTCGGGGCCGATGTTCGACACGCTGATCGCTCATTACCTGATTAACCCGGAATACCGGCACAACTTGAATTATCTCGCCGAAACGTACCTGAATTACCAAACGGTTCATATCGAAGAATTGATTGGCCCCAAAGGTAAAAATCAACGGAATATGCGGCAAGTTCCCCTGAACCTGCTGGTCGATTATGCAAGCGAAGACGCCGACATCACGCTGAAATTAAAAAACGTTTTTGAAAAATTGATTGAACAAAATAACTTTTCCTCCCTGCTGTACCGGATTGAAATGCCCTTGGTTGCGGTACTGGCCGACATGGAAGAAGCCGGCGTGCGGTTGGATATTCCCGCGCTGAAAGAATCGTCGCTTGTTTTGTCGAAACAGTTGAAGGAAATTGAAACCGGAATCTTCGAAATGGCCGGGAAAACCTTTAATATCAGTTCGCCAAGAATGGTCGGGGAAATCTTGTTCGATCAGTTGAAAATTGTAGAAAGTTCCAAAAAAACCAAATCCGGCCAGTACACCACGAGCGAGGACGTTTTGGAAAACCTGAAAAGCAAACATCCCATCGTTGAAAAAATTCTGGAATACCGGAAAACCAAAAAACTGCTCACAACGTATGTCGATGCTTTGCCCGAATTGATCAGTCCGAACGACGGAAAAGTGCATACGACATACAATCAGGCTACTACGGCAACCGGACGATTGAGTTCCACAAACCCGAACCTCCAAAATATCCCTATCCGGGACGAGGACGGGAAAGAAATCCGGAAAGCATTTATTCCCGATGAAAACTGCCTTTTTTTGTCGGCCGACTATTCTCAAATCGAGTTGCGGATTATGGCCGATTTGAGCCGCGACGAAAACATGATCGAAGCCTTCCGCAGTGGACAGGACATTCACGCGGCTACGGCGGCGAAGATTTTCGGTCTTCCGATAGGCGAAGTAACGCGCGACATGCGACGCAAGGCCAAAACAGCGAATTTCGGGATTATATACGGTATTTCCATTTTCGGGCTGAGCGAACAGTTGCGAATCCCGCGCGCCGAAGCAAAGGAATTGATCGAAGGTTATTTTGCAACTTATCCGGGCGTAAAAAGATACATGGACGAAAGCGTTGAAAAAGCCCGCGAAAAACAATACGTAGAAACGATTTTCCACCGCAAGCGATTTTTGCCCGACATCGTTTCACACAACGCCGTCGTGCGAGGATATGCCGAACGCAATGCGATTAACGCGCCGATTCAAGGTTCGGCTGCGGACATTATCAAAGTTGCAATGAACAGGATTCACCGGCGATTCAAAGAAGAAAACCTGCAATCGCGCATGATTATGCAGGTGCATGACGAACTGAACTTTAACGTTTTTGTCGATGAATTGGACAAAGTAAAGCAAATCGTAGTGTATGAAATGGAAAACGCCGCTCAATTGCAAGTTCCTCTTGTGGCTGACTGCGGATTTGGAAAAAACTGGCTGGAAGCGCATTAACCGATGGACGAAAAATTAATCCTGCTCGTTACCGAACACCGTCCTTTCGGCTGGAAAATCAACCTCTATTCGGCTGTTTTGCAGACCGGCGACAGCCTCCGTATATTGGGACGTCCCAACATGAAAGAGGAAATTGAAAAGGGACTGGACGAAGCCGGTATCGCCCTGTTGAAAGCGGCAGACGAAGTTTCGGAAGAGGCGCTCCTGAAAGCCTATTCCCGGACGAAAGAAAAGTCGAAAATCCCCCAAAGTACAATTGATAATTTGATTCGTCCCCGGATTGAAAAAAACTGTTCCAAGATACTGGATTTAGCGTTGCGAACGCAAATTCCGCTCTTTTTTCGTGAAGCCGCCGGCAACAGGGTTATTTATGTCCGCAACCGGATTGAATTGCTTCCCGAAACCAGCCGTTGCCTGTTCAATTTCATTAAGGATGAGCAGGGATTGCGCTATTTCATTACTTTAACCAATGGGGACGAGGAAATCGTATTGCAGCAGCAGCCGGCGATTGTCCTCTCAAATGAACCCTGCGTTGTCCTTCTCGGCAATCAAATTCACCGCGTGCAAAACATCGATTCGAAAAAATTGCTGCCTTTTTTCACTAAAACGCATATCAATGTCCCGCCGTCTTCCGAAAAATTGTATCTCGAAAAATTTATCCTGAAAACCATTCCCAAGTACGAAGTGCGGATTGAAGGGATCGAAATGAACGAAAAAAAACCGGCGAAACAGGCGGTTTTGGTTTTGGAAGAAGATTTTTATTCCCGCCTGATGTTTTCGCTGTTTTTCCGCTATGACGACCGGCGTTTTCCGCCGGCGACCAGTGCGAGGAAACGGCGCGTCGTCGCTTTGGAAGAAGTCGCCGGAATGGAAAATATCTGCTGGTTCGACCGCGATTTGGATTGGGAAAAAAAATTGCAGGAAAAGTTACTGAAATTAGGACTGGTATTTGAAGTCGACAACCGGCTGTACCTGAAACAACAATCCGAAGTCCTGCAACGCTTCGGCCTGATTGACTGGATGAACCTGAATCTCGACAAACTGAACGATTTCCTTATTGAGCAAAAAACGGCGCAAACGTACTATAAGGGAAAAATCAGCCTTCAATCGAAAGTTACTGAAAAAATCGACTGGTTCGATTTGGAGATTGAGGTGATCTTCGATAATTTTAAATTGCCTTTCGGACGTTTCAGGAAGCATATTATAACGGGAAATCCGGAATATGTCCTTCCCGACGGAACTGTTTTTATTTTGCCGGAAGAATGGTTTCTGCGTTATCAGGACTTTTTTCAACATACGGAAGATAAGGGCGCGACGATTCGCATGAAAAAAGTACATATCCGTTTCCTGCATTTGGCGGTGGACATCCTTTTCGATAAGGACAGGAGTAACGATTGGAAGCAATTCGGCGAAACGCTTTTGGAGCGGCCTCCCGTTCCGGAACACTTGAATCCGGTTTTGCGTCCCTACCAAAAGGAGGGATTTTACTGGCTGGCGCATTTGAGGAAATTGCATTTCGGCGGTTGTTTGGCCGACGATATGGGATTGGGAAAGACCATTCAAACGATTACATTGCTGGAATCTATTTATTCGCAAGCAGGGGAAAAGAAAAAAAACGTCGATTCTACCGGACAATTTTCGCTTTTCGACGAACTGGAATCGACGCTTCCGGCTTCTTTGATTATTGCGCCGACTTCCCTGCTGCACAATTGGCAGAACGAGATAAAAAAGTTTGCTCCCAACTTGAAATCGTATGTTTATGCCGGAAATAAACGATTGAAAACAGCCGATATACACGACCTGTTCAGGCCTTACCACGTCGTCATCACCTCGTATGGAATGGTGCGGAGCGACAGCAAGTATTTCATGCCTTATCTTTTCCATTACCTTGTGCTGGACGAAAGTCAGTACATCAAAAATCCCGATTCCATCACTTATCAGGTTGTCAAACAGCTTGCGTCCGACCATAAACTGACGCTTACGGGAACTCCGATCGAAAATTCGCTCTCAGACCTCTGGGCGCAATTCAACTTTATTAATCCGGGCTTGCTCGGCAATTTGTCTTTTTTCAAAAACCGGTATATTAACAGAATAAAAGAGAAAGACAAAAACGCGGAAGAGTCTTTGCTCCGATTAATCCGGCCTTTTTTGCTTCGCCGAACCAAAGAGGAAGTTACGCCCGAACTGCCGCAGTTGTCGCAGGAAATCGTTTATTGCGATATGAGCGAAGAACAGGAACGGGTGTATATAATCGAAAAGAACAGTATTCGCAATCAAATGCTGGAGAACAAAGAACTGTTCATCAAAAACAACCTGATCGCCCTGAAAAGTTTGATGCGGCTCCGGCTGTTGTCGAACCATCCGGCGTTGACTTATAGCGAATACACCGGCGATTCGGGTAAATTCGATCAAATCCTCCTTTATTTTGAGACCATCCGGGCGAGCGGACACAAAGTATTGATTTTTTCTTCGTTTGTCAAATACCTTCGTTTGCTGGCAAAATCATTCGATGAAAAGGAATGGAAATACGCGATGCTCACCGGACAGACTTCCGACAGGGAAGGTGAAATTGACCGTTTCACCCAAAACGCGGACGTAAACGCTTTTTTTATTTCACTGAAAGCGGGCGGAACAGGCCTGAACCTGACGGTAGCCGATTATGTATTTATCGTTGACCCGTGGTGGAATCCGGCGGCCGAAATGCAGGCCTTAAGCCGGGCGCACCGTATCGGTCAAGATAAAAAAGTGATGGCCTACCGCTTTATTTCCAACGATTCCATCGAAGAAAAAATACTTCATCTGCAAAACGAAAAAAGCCAATTGTCGGAAACATTCATCACGTCCAACAATCCGCTGGAAAGCCTGAATAGGGAAGAGATAGAAAAACTTTTTGCCGATTGAAAAAATGTGCCGGTAATGATACTGCTGCGGCGACGAACAGCCGGGCAACTGTTATCGCCAAAGCGCATTCTTTACGTCGAGAGTCCGTTATTCTGCCTGAAGTTTCACTTCCGCCGGTTTCAGCCAGGGGGCGGAGAATTTTACCGTAATCGTTCCGGTTTCGCCTGTTGTTTGGATATAGGCCAACAAACGACCCAAGAACACTCGCTGCCTGTTGTCGCGGTAATCCCCCATATCGAAATTATTGCCGGCTTCCAATCCTTGCAGACGCGCCGGCCCTTCGACCGTACAAGTTATTTCGTCGTCGGCTAATACGACCGGTACGCCGTTTTCGTCCACGATTTGCAGAACGATATGCGCCCAATCGTTTGCTTTCTTCAACTGCATTTTATCTACTGTGGCTGTGATAGCATACGGTCGTCCCGACATTTGGACGGCGTAACGGCACGTTTCCCGATCGCCACTGTATCCGGTCACTTCCAAACGACCGCCCTGATACGGAACGTCCCAATGGATGATGCCGGTCTTATCGTTGTAATCTTGTCGTTTTCCCACTTCCTTCCCGTTCAGTAACAAGCGGGCGGAAGCGCAGTTCGTATAACAAACCACGCGGATGTTTTGTCCTTCTGCGTAATTCCAAACCGGCCAGGCGTCCATCGAAGGCTCTCTTTCCCGAACGGGAGCCGGATAAGTCCCGATGTAGATAAACGGACGGTCGTCCCAAAGCGCTTGCCGGAAATAACCGCGCGGCTTGATAAACCCGCCGAAATCCAGCAAGCCCGAATAAAAGCCGCGGGAAGGCCACCGGGCAGATTCCCCCAGATAATCAATGCCTGTCCAGAGAAATTGTCCAAAGATAAAATCGTTGTCCCGGACGGCTTTCCATGCTTCCATGTCGTGGCGGTTTTCGCTGCCGAAGATGATCCGGCGCGGGTATTTTTGATGATCGGAAGCATAGCGGCTTTCCGTATAATTGTAGCCCGCAACGTCTAATGCGCCGGGGTATTCCGTTTCGTTCGACATCGCTACGCCGGCTAATCCGGCCGTTACCGGTCGCGAGCGGTCGTACTGTTTCACTACCGCTACCAGACGCTTGGCGATGCCTCCCAAGCGATTGGCGTCGGGAGCGTCTTTCTTGTAACCGCCAAACATTTTTTGCGTAAATCCTTGGTTATCTCCGTCCAATACCGGATGAGAATACGGATCGTTCGGATAATCAACTTCGTTTCCGATACTCCAAGCAAAAACAGACACGTGATTCCGATCGCGGCGCACCATGTCTGCCAAATCCTGTTCGCCCCATTCCGCAAAGATGTCGAACGAACCCTGATGTCCCGGCGTTCCGACATTCCAGCCTTCAATCCACTTGTTTTTAGGAAATTCCCATTCGTCGTAGGCTTCGTTCAAGACAAACATTCCCAGTTCGTCGCACAAATCGTACAAATAGGGCGCTTGCGGATTGTGGCTCGTGCGGATCGCGTTGACTCCAATCTGTTTCAGGGTTTGCAGCCGTCTTTTCCACACTTCGCGCGGTACGGCCGAGCCTAAAACGCCGGCGTCGTGGTGAATACAAACGCCTTTCATTTTCATTCCCTTGCCATTCAAGGCAAACCCCTTGTCCGAGTCGAAGGTAAACGAACGGATACCGGTCGTCGTCGTGGTTTCGTCGATCACTTTCCCGTTTTGCAGTACGGTTGTTTTCAATGCGTACAAATGCGGGTGTTCCAAATCCCACAGTTGCGGACGTTTTACGGGCAACGACAGGGTGAGTTTATTTTGTTTTCCGGCAGTAATTCCGGCTTTTTGCTCGTTTTTCGCCACGACTTTTCCCTCCGGGGAAATCAATTCATTCCGGACGATAAGCGTCTGATTCGTAGCTGATTCGTTGACAATTTCCACTTCCACCGACAGGCGGGCGTCTTTTTCCGTTGCCTTTTCGGGATAAACAAATACACCCCAATGGGCAATGTGCGTCGGATTCGCATAAATCAGCCATACATTCCGGTAAATGCCGGAACCGGTGTACCAACGGGAATCGGCGCTTTGACTGTGATCGACGCGGACGGTAAGGAGGTTTTCTTTCCCGAACCGAACGTGCGGCGTAGCGTCGAAGAGGAACGAAATGTATCCGTTGGGACGTTTTCCCAGCGAATGTCCGTTCAGGAAGACTTCACTCCGGTTGTAAACGCCTTCGAAATAGAGAAATACTTTTTGTCCTTCTTGGGCGGTGGGGATGTGGAGGTTTTTTTGATACCAGCCGATTCCGCCCGGAAGATAACCCGTACAGCTTGCCAGATTCGGGCTTAAAACGCCTTCGACACTCCAGTCGTGAGGCAAATCCAGCGTTCGCCACTGCGTTTTGTCACCGGGATGGTCGCCGAGATAGAATTGCCACTGCCGGTTAATTGTTTCGGATTGCCCGAAAGAAACCTGAGCATAGGAGGCTTCCATTGTCCATAAAGCCGTAAATAACAGGATAAAAAATCTTTTCTTCATCTTTCTTTTTGTTTTACATTACTAATAATTTTACTTGATAATTATTTTTTCCCGATTGTATTTTCAGGAGATAAATACCTTTCGGCAAATTAAGCGGTAAAGTTAACCTTTTTTCCGTTTCTTCAATCATTTTATTCCCGCTATAAACCAAGTGTCCCTGCGTGGAATAAAGTGATAGCGTAAGATTTCCTTTTGCTGTTTCCGGCAAATCAATCAGGATGCTTTCGCCCGGCGAAAGGGGATTGGGATAAAGGCGGAAAGCGGATTTTTCCAAAGCCGGAATGTCCGTGTCGCCCTGGTCTTCCATCGAGTAAACGACCGTTGCTACCGAACGGGCGGGGATAGTCAGTTCGCGGTCTTCGGCGTAGCTTTCCGACGAGGCGCTGCCGTATTTTTTCAGGTTGTAACTCGAACCGGTAATGTACATTTTGTTGGTCGTTGCCCGGTAGCGTCCTGTGTTTGAAAAAGTTGTGCGTATCTTTTGCGCTTCCGAACTCATATTGACGTACACGGCTACCACGTTGGATGTGTCGGGCGACAAGTAAGCGGTTCCCATCAAAGCGGCCGGATCGTTCGCGCCGTTGAGCTGAATCCGCTTGTAACCGGGACGAATGAAGAAACTGTAATTGCCTAACGCCCAAAGGGTAGATCGGTCGGCAACGGTACTCGATTGCGTAATGGCGTTGTAAGGATTGTTGGGCGAAAGCGAAACCAGCAAAAAGCGGTTTTTGTGTCCCCAGCGTTCCATATCCATTGAAGTCCAGTAAGACCAGGAAGTTACATCGGCAAAAGCCAAATCGGAATGAATGATTTTAGCCATCAACAGGGCGATGTCCATGTACGAAGCCTCCTCAATAGCGGGAATGCCTTCCCCGCCGGACAACATACTCCACTCGGTTTGAAAAACGTCGAGGTTGTATTTTTTCGCATTCGTTTTTACATTTTTCCGAACGTTAATGAGCTGACTGTTCGTGTCGTGCGTCCAATAACTGTGACCGGCGATAACCGGCGCTACCGAAGGCAAATTCCCGACATAATCGGAACTGTTGGGGTCGAAAAGGCGGTAAATCTGGTTGGAAGCCCTGCCGTTGGTTTGGTATAAACGATCCCATTGTCCGGCTTCCGAAAGCAGTATTTTAGTTTCCAATTCTTTTTCCTGTAACGATTTATCCAATTCAACCACTAAAGTTTTGATTTCTTCGTTTTGCCAAGGCGATCCTTCTTGCGAGGGGTCTTTCCAATCCCATTGAGGCTCGTTGACCGGGCTAATATAGCGGAAATCAAATCCTTCCTCTTTGAAATGCGCGAGTACCTCAGTCATAAAACCGGCAAAGTCGTCGTATTTATCGGCTTGCAAATTTGTTTTTCCGTCGCCGTTGGAATAAGCTTTTCCGTTGCGCGTGTAACTGACTGGCGGCGAATTGGAAAACAGCACGAACGATTCGCAGCCGTATTCTTTCGCTTTTTGCATAAACCATTGTTGACCGGCTTGTTTTGTCCAGTCGTAAGCGCCCGAAGCGTCGAGAAAACATTCCGCCCGGCGGGAAATATCTTCTATGCCGCTGTCGTCGCCCTGTTCCACCGTTCCGGCGCCCAGATTGACGCGCCACATCGACAAGCCGATGCCTTCGGGACTGCCGTCTGTCTTGAAATTTTGACTGAACAGGTATTTCGCTATCGTATTTTTGGGTGTTTCACTCCAATATTTTCCGACATAATTACCTGTCCAACAATCGGACGCGGCAAAGCCAACGATGGTTTGGTAACTCGTTGCCGCGTCAATATTGATCGGAACATACGACTGCGCATTTCCGGTAAACGAGTTGACGAGTAAACAAGTAAACAAGTAAACGAGTGACAAATGAGAGTGACAAGTGACAAGTGACGAGTAGAGAGGGGGGTGTGAGCCTTTGTTGTAGGTGTTTGAATGTTTCATACGAAAATTTGTTGTTTTATTATTGATAATCAAACGAGTAAACTTGTCACTCGTTACTTGTCACTCGTCACTCGAATATAAACCGGTATATCTTTCACATTCATATTTCTGTCGGTTGCTTCCAACAGCAATTGGTGATAGTGTTGCACGATTGTTTTCTTGCTGCCATCGTTCAAAATCACGTCTTCTTCCCATGCTGTGATTGCGTCTTCGGGAATGACGATCGACGTTTCGAAAGTGTACGACTGCGGATAATTCAATTCCGCCAACGAAACAGATTCTCGAATCATCCACTCGCCGTAGGAAAAGACGACTTTGCTCAATCCGGCATTATCGGAAACCGCTATTTTTATATCAACTGTTTGTCCGGGATGCACTTGTAAAGAATCCGTTACGGCCATTCCGGACGGCGTTTCGTGATCCATTCCAAAACTGATGTTTTCTGCCGTTTCGCAAGCGGAAAAGGCCAACGAAAAAATCAGTGACAAGTGACAGGTGACGAGTGACAAGGCAAGTTTACTCGTCAACTTGTTTACTCGTTTACTTAAATAAAATAAATGTTTCATGTTGTAAATAAATTTAATAACTCATAACTCATAACTCATAACTCATAACTCTTATCGCTTATTACCAGCCCGGATTTTGCATCAGTTCGATTCCTTTGCTTTTGTATTTCAATATTTCGGCGCGAGGAATCGGATACCAGTAGAATTTCGGATCGAATGTACGCTGAGCGGCGTCGAAAGGCGTATAAGTAAAACCGTTTTCGGTTTTTTCGATGGAAACTCCTTTGAGCGGTTTGTTCAATACGGTTTCCGCATCTTTCCAGCGGCGCAAATCCCAGAAGCGATGTTCTTCAAATGCCAATTCTATCCGGCGTTCGTGCTTGATATAGTTGCGGATTTCCTCTTTTTTCGACCAAGCGCTGGCGCCGAGTTGCGAAGCCGAAAGATTGTTTCGCACTCCTGCCCGCAAACGAATCTCATTCAGCAACTTGTAAACGGTAGCGTCGGGTTCGTCCAACACTTCGTTGCGTGCTTCGGCGTAGTTGAGAATGACTTCGGCATAGCGGAAAAATATCCAAGGACGCCGCGCCGTTTCATTTTTCTCCAGACTGATGGACGGGACGAGAAATTTCCGCAGGTAATAGCCCGTTTTCGTTGCCGTAGAGGTGGCGAACAAGCCGTCTTTTCCGCCGACAAAAGTTTCTACCGGAGCCTCTTTGAACATAGCGGTATTGTAAAGAATGGTAGCGGCAAAACGGTCTTCCCTTTTGTCGTAGGGATTTGCAGGGTCGTAGCCGTTCATCGAATTATTGTATGCCGTTGCATTCATGACGTAATCGTCGACCAAATCTTGCGACGGATTTGCATAACCGTTTCCCTGATAACTGATTGGGAAATTGGCCGCTTCAATATCGTTGCGGTTGGAGGCCTGCGTAGCAAAAATGATTTCGGAATTGTAGGGTTCGGTAAAAATTTTACTGTAACTGCCTTTCGACATTAATCCGATGCCCAAAACGCTCTTGTTGTCGTAAATTTCCTGCGCGGCTTTTTCTGCTTTTTCCCACAAACTTTTATCATTCCAGGGATTGTTCAGCGGACTGGCCGCGTAGAGTAGCATACGAGCTTTCAGCGCCATCGGAGCGGACTTGGCGGGACGGCCTTTCGTGGCATCTTCGGTCGTTTTGTTCGGCAACAATGCTTGAGCCGAATCGCAATCGGTGGTAATCCGGTTAACCGCTTCGTGAAAAGTCACTTGCGGAAAAGCAAACGCTTCGTCTTCGTTGAACGGACCGATTACCGTATCGACATAAATGATATTTTGATAGCGTTTCAATAACTCAAAATGGTAGAAAGCCCGCAAAAACAAGGCCTGTCCGCGATAATTAGGACGGTCGGCTTCCGGTATGCTGTTTGATTCGGCAATCAAACCGTCTAATTCTTTCAGGAAGATGTTGCACTTGCGGATGCCGGCGTACATATCGTTCCACACATCGTCGGGATTGTACGAAGCCGAAATGGAGTTGTTGTTAAAGAGGCGGATTCCCGATCCGGCATCGGAATGTTCGGCTTCGTCGCAGGCGGAAGCCAGTAACGCCGCACCCACGCGGTTGAATCCGTCGGGCAGATTCGTGTAGGCATTGTTCAAAAATCCGGGCGCCAAGTGCGGGTCTTTGAACACTTGTTCGTAACTCAGGTTGACGTCTGTTCGCGAATCTTTGTCCAAGTAGTCGGAGCAGGAAAAGAGGAGACAAGCGAGTGACAAGTGGCAAGTGACGAATGACGCGAAAACTTGTTTACTCGTTAACTCGTTAACTCGTTTACTTATTAAAAAATATATCTGTTTCATGATTGTATTTCAAAATTTTAGATTAATACCAATATTAAACACGCGCGTTTCGGGATAAGCCGTTACGCCGGCATCGGGATACTCGGCGCTCAGGTTGAATTTTTTCAACTGGTCGAACGACAAGAGATTAAATCCGTTTACAAAGAAACGGCATCCGGCAATATGTACTTTTTGCAACAGGTTTTCCGGCAAACGGTAACCGATTTCCACGTTTTGCAGGCGGATGTAGTTGCCGCTGAATTGCCAAATATCGGATTCGCGATAATTATGGTTGTTTGCTTCCGTCGTTAAACGCGGATAAAGCGCCGACGTTTCGTTCACGCCTTGTTGCCAAGCGTCGCGGGCGGTCGCCGTAATTTTATTGTTGTTCTGCATTCCCCAAAGCACATTGTTGCTGATGAATATTGAGCGATTGGCAACGCCGGTCAACGCGAAATTGAAATCCAGATTTTTGTAGCTGCAACCGAAAAGGAAACCGAAATTCCATTGGGGAATGGAGGGTTTTCCCAGTGGCACGCGATCGTCGTCATTGATGATTTGGTCGTTGTTTTGGTCGATGTATTTGACGTCACCCGGTTTTACCACGCCGTAAGTCGATTTTGCCCAGCCGTCTATTTCTTCCTGACTGTTGAAAAATCCGGCGGATTGCAAGCCCCATTGTTGATAGACGGAACGTCCGATGGACGAAAGCCAGGGTTCTATGCCGGACACTTCGTCGGTATAGGTAATTTTGTCGGCCGCATACGAGAGGTTGGCTTGCCCGTAATAAGCGAAATCGCGGATTTGGTTGCGATGCGTCAGCGAGACTTCAAATCCGCGATTCAATACCGATCCGATATTTTCGTAAGGCAAGCTTTGGCCGGCAATGCCGGGAAACGTATTGCCGCGGGTCGTGATGATTTGCTTGCGGTCGTTGCGGAAAACGTCGGCGCTCAACACAAACAAGCCGTTAGACCATTCGACGTCTAAGCCGATATTGGCGTTGAGCGAGTGTTCCGCCCCGATGTACGGATTGCCCGGACGTCCTTCCTGCGAGCCGTCCGAATCGCTGAAGCCGGAACCGAAAACGTATCCGCCGCCGCGCGTGTATTGCGATTCGTAAGGAAAACGTCCGATGCCGACGTCGGAATTGCCGGTCAAACCATACGATCCCCTGAGTTTCAGGAAATCAATGGAAAACCGGTTTCCCCAAAACCGTTCGTTGGAAACCACCCAAGCCAACGATCCGACGGGATAAAAGTCGAAACGCCGTTCTCCCGTGAAATTTTCGGAACCGCTGTACGACCAGCCCCATTCGACGATGTAGCGTTTATCGAAACCGTAAGTAATCCGTCCGAAAGCGCCCTGATTCTTGTAATCCAATTCGTTGTCCGGAACGTTTCGTTGCGATTGCAGGTATTTTACGTCAATTCCGAGGCTGTGTTGATCGAACGTATTCACATAACTTAATCCGGCAAATCCGGAGAGCAAGAGGTAAAAATCGCTACTCCAAGTACTGTAATTCGTGCCGACTTCCGAATCTTCTCCCAGTTTCGTGTAGCTTCCGTCCGTATTTTCGCTGTAAACGGCAAAGGTTCTGTCTTTGCCCCGATCGTAATTCTTGTAGTTATCGAAAGCAAACAAGGCATTGACAGAAAGCCCTTTGAGCCAAAAATCCAGTTTTTGATTGAGGGTCACATTGCCTTGCAGGTAACGATTCATGTAGTTGCCGTAACCGGATTTCGCTATCAGCCCGTAGGGATTGCCGGTGTAAACGGAGGTTCCGGCAATTGAGCCGTCCCTGTTTTTGACCGGCATTGTCGGCGGGAATTGCGACAATGCCGTAAAAATAGCGGAAGAGGAAGTGTTCGGCGCTACTTTGGTTTCCAAGCGTCCTGCCAAATCAAGCGAAACGGAAAGGTATTTCGTAATATCGACATCTACATTGGAACGGACATTGTAACGGGTATAATCGTAATTAGTTGAGTAACCGGAATTTTCATTTCCGAATCGGAACAACCCCTGTTGGTCGGTTACGCCCAGCAAAACGAAATAACGCGCCTGTTCCGACCCTCCGGCGATCGAAAGTTTGTAAATCTGTTGCGGAGAAGCGTTTTTCAAAAATTCGTCGTACCAATCCGTATTCGGATAGAGATAAGGATCTTGCGTTCCGTTGTAATTATCGGGATTGTAACGCGGGTCGGTCGGGATGGGCAATCCGTCGTTAACCAGAGCAATATTGCGGTATCGGACGTATTCTTGCGAATTTAAGTATTGCGGCAAGCGTGTCGGCTGTTGCATTCCGGCTTGCGCCTTGAATGATATTTGGGTTTTACCGGCAAATCCTCTTTTAGTGGTTACGTTAATAACTCCGTTGGCAGCCCTCATTCCGTAGGCGACGGTAGCCGCAGCGTCTTTCAATACGGTAAAGGATTGAATTTCTTCGGGGTCTAACTGCGTGATGTTTCGTTCCACATTATCCACCATGTATAAAGGGGTTTGACCGTTGCCGAAAGTGCCTATTCCCCGTACCAGAAACTGGGTGGTTGTCCATCCCGGCTCGCTGCCGGTAGTTCGGATGGCGGTCAGTCCGCTTACTTTGCCTTGTACGGCGTCGTTCAGGATTGAAACCGGCGTTCGGGCGAGTTCTTCGCCTCCGACGACGGAAATGGCCGATGTTAATTCCGTTTTCGTGCGGACGCCATAAGCAACCTCGTAGCGTTTTTCCGCCGGAAGCGTATCGTTCGTTTGCGCTGCAACCGGCTGAAAAGCGGGGAAGCAGTAAACGAGGAAACAAGTTGACGAGTAAACAAGTAAACGAGTGGTAAGTGACAAGGAAACTTGTTTACTCGTCAACTTGTTTACTCGTTTACTCCTAAAAAAATCTATCTGTTTCATAATTGTATTTCCTGTTTTTTGATTTGTCATTGATTTACCATCCGGGATTTTGATAATACAGCGGATTTTTACGTATTTCGTCGGTGGGTATCGGATATAAATCCATGTACGAACGGTAAATGCGGGTATAAAACGGTTTTTCGGCATAAATCAGCTTTCCGTTTTCTTTGGTGATTTCCATTTCGTACATGGCTCCTCCAAACCAGTCGACCGCTTTTTCCCAGCGCCGGGCGTCCCACCAGCGGTGTTCTTCAAACGATAATTCGATGGCTCGTTCGTTCCAAATGCGTTCTCTCATTTGGTCTTTGCTTAAGTTGGCCGGTAAACCGGCGACGCCCGAACGCGATCGAACGGCATTGACGGCATCGTAAACTTCTTGGGAAGGAACGGCAAGCGTTTCGTTGAGCGCTTCGGCATAGTTTAAGTACATCTCAGCCAGCCGGAAATAAATCCAGTTGTGATAGGCGGTGTTGGTGGTGTTGTATTTGACGTCTTCGGGCAAATATTTGCGGACAAAGTAACCGGTGCGCGTATTCTCTTTCGTTTGGCGATGCGTTCCGCTCAAATCTTTATTGGAATTGTAGGTTAAGTCGAGCGTTTCGCCTTGCCATTGGCAACCGTTGTAGAGGATGGTTTTGTAAAAACGCGGGTCGCGATTGACGAATGGATTTTGCTTGTTGTAACCGGAATTGATTTCCGTGATGAATTTGCCGTTGGCCATTTCGAACAGATTGACGAAGTTTTGCGTGGGACACACCGCGCCATCGCCTCCAAACTTACCGCCGGAGGGCGACCAGACTTTAATTTCGTTGCTGTTGAAACCGGCGGGAGAAGCGTGTTTGTAGAAGATGATTTCTTTGTTGCCGTTTTCGCGCCGTTTGAAAAAGAGTTGCTCATAGTCGCCGGCGCCGGCGCCGGTCGAATAGAGTTCGTACACTTTTACTCCGTTTTCGTCTTTCAGGTCGATGACGGCTTGGGCCGCTTCGGCGGCTTGTTGCCATAAATCTTCGTTCATTTCTTTTTGCCACAACGGACTGGCTGCAAACAGCAATATCCTGGCTTTCAAGGCCATTGCCGCCCCTTTTGTGGCGCGTCCGTATTCCGTTTCGGGAAGCGTAACTGGCAGCATTTGAATGGCTTTTTTCAAATCTTCTCCGATAAAATCGACGCAGTCTTTATAGGAATTTCGGGGGAGATTCAGGTCGTCGCCCGGCAGGAGGATTTTGCTTTCGTCCAAAATGGGCATTCCGCCGAAGCGTTTGATGATTTCATTGAAATAAAAAGCTCTCAGGAAATAAGCTTCGCCCAGCATCTGTTTTTTCTTTGTTTCCGAGGGGAAAGGAATAATTTCCGTTTTGCTTAGGAAAATATTGACTTTGCGGATGCCGCCGTAGTAATTGCCGAGATCGGCGTCGTTGCCGTTGTAATTGCCCATATTGAAGTTTTGCGTGCCGTGTGATCCTAAAGGCGAGTCCGATTCGTCGGAGGCGGACGACATCGGTACCGGCTGATAATCGCCTACCGCATTAAAACGCGCTTGGAGATTGGCGTATAAGTCGTTGTGGAAACGTTCCGCATGTGAAAAGAGCGTAAAAACGACCTCGTCGTCTAACGGCAGTTCGGGAGCGCGATCGAGGTAGCTGTCGCAGGCCGGCAACAGAGCCAGACAGCATAGGAGTATGGATGTCATCAGGAAATGACGGGCAAATTCCGGAATGACGATTGTATTGTTTTTCATTTTCGTGATTTTCATTTAAAAATTAATATTCACTCCAAAATTTATCGCACGGGTTTGAGGCATCAGACCGCCGCGTTCGTCGCGGTTGTCCGGATCGATATAAGGCTCTTTTGCCCAAAGGAAAAGGTTGCTTCCGTTGGCATAAAACCGCACGGTAGAGAGATACACTTTCCGGGTCAATGCTTGCGGGAGCGTGTACCCTATTTCGGCGCTTTTCAGGCGGAGGTAGTTGCCGCTTCCCATTTTATAGGTAGAGCCGTTGGCGCCTTGCGGTTCGTTGTTGGTGTAGGAACCGTACATGCGCACGTATTGTTCGTTTCCGCTGAGTTCCGGCGACCAATAATACCAATGTTTTTCAAACACGTTGTCGTTGTTGGAAAAATGCCACATGATTTCCCAGTTTTTATTGAATTGAGAACGTCCGGATCCTTGGAACAATACGTTGAAGTCGAAACCTTTGTAGTTGGCGCCCAAGTTAATGCCGTATTGTATTTCGGGAACCGTTCCATAACCTTGCCGGAAAGCGTCCGCTTCGTCGATCACGCCGTCGTTGTTGAAATCCAGAAATTTCAAATCGCCCGGTTTGACTTCCGTATTTCCCGGTAATTCCAACTGACTGGGGCTGTTGTAAATCTCTTCATAACTTTGGAAAATACCAATGGCTTGATACAGGTTTTGCACGCCGATGGGATAACCGGCTTGCCGCTGATAGGGCAATAAACCTTCGGGATCGTTCCGGCGAAGAATTTTGTTTTTGGCAAAAGAAAGGTTTCCTTTCGCAAAATACGAAAAGTCGGCGCCGATTTTTTTCCGGTGCGAGAGTTCTATTTCAAATCCGCTGTTTTCTACAATTCCCAGGTTGGCCGCTTTGAACGAAGCGCCTACATAAGCCGGCGTGATGCTTTCCATCCCGCTGGCGTCGATCAGAATGTTGTCCCGGTATTCGTAAAAATAATCCATAGTGACGCCCAGTAATCCGTTTCGGAACTCGGCATCGAAACCGATGTTCGATTTGCGCGCCACTTCCCAACTGACGTTGGCATTGGCAATGCTTCCCTGCCGAATTGCCTGTAATTGCGTATCGCCGATACCAGTCTGGATGCCCGAAAGATTGTCGTAGTTTTGTAGGTAAATGAAGCGCTGGTCGTGATAGGCCGACTCGTATATATTGCCGGTTAATTTATCGTTTCCTACCCAACCGACAGAGCCTCTGATTTTGAAAGCGGTGATGAGAGTTGCCAGTCCCGTATCGCGGATAAAAGCTTCATTGGAAAGCATCCATCCCAAGGCGAAAGCGGGAAATATTCCGTAACGGCTTTCTTTGGGGAAGTTTTCGGAACCGTTGTATCCGATATTCATTTCGGCAAAGTAGCGTTTGTCGTAATCGTAAGTAAGTCGTCCGACTAATCCCTGACTTGCTTGATTGATAAAAACGCTGATTGTCCGGTCGCTTCGATTGGTCAGAAAAAGTCCGGTGACGGAATGTTGACCGAATGTCCGTTCGTATTCCAAGCCGAGTTCCAAGTAGATATTCTGATCCAAGCCCTGTTGCCGACTATTTTCCCAACCGTCCGACCAGTCGAACTTCAAGGGCGAGTCTTCGCCGTGCTGCTTGTACGTGTCTTTGGTCAGGTTGTATTCGTAAGTAGCGTATGATTTATTCCACAAAGCGGCGTTTTCGCCGGTATTGTCGAAGGCTAACTGTCCGCGGGCTGCAAGTCCGGGCGTGATGAAATCTAATTGATGGCGGATGTTCAAGCCCATTTCGACAACGCTTTTTGTGCTTTTGTATGTTCCGGCATTCAGTAATTGGGCGACGTTGTTGTTGTATTCGTCGCCATCGCTTGCAAACGAGCCGTCGGGATTATAGACCGGATATTTGCGTCCGCTGGCGGCAAAGGCGGCGCGGTAAACCGGCCAACTGCCGTACCAAGCTGTGCCCGGAAATGTCCGCTTTTCGATGCGTGAACCCAGATTGAATGATATTGATAAGCGTTTCGTAAGGTTGAAATCCAAATTGGAACGGAAATTGTAGCGCGAGAAGCGGGTATTGTCGTCGTAATTGTAAAAACCGTCTTGTGTGAGGAAACCGCCCGAAATGAAGTATTTTACCTTTTCCGTACCGCCGTTCACGTTTACATTGTACTGCTGCATAGTGGAATGGTCTTTCATCACCAAATCCACCCAATCGACGTCGGGATACATGTAGGGAGAAGCGTGTGTTCTGTATTGCAGCAATGCGAGTGCGGGATAAGCGTCATTAGTTGCCTGATTGTAAGCATGTACGTTTTTTAAGGCCGCCGATTGATAGGCGTTGAGGGGTTTGGGAATACGGGTTGGCTGTGTAATCGCCCCCTGTATGGAAACCGAAACGGACGGTTTGTTCGTTGTTCCGCGTTTGGTGGTGACAATGATAACGCCGTTGGCTCCCCGAATACCGTAAACCGCCGTAGCGGAAGCGTCTTTCAGAACGTTTATCGACTGTATTTCGTTGGGGTCAATTTGGGCGATATTCCGGCGTTCGATGCCGTCGACGATGTAAATGGGCGAAGCATTGTTGAACGTTCCCAAACCGCGCACGTAGATTTCGGCTTCGTCTTTTCCTACTTCTCCGGAAGGCTGTACGATTTGTACGCCGGCTATTCTACCGGCCAGCGATTGGGTGATATTGCTTACCGGAATATTGACCAATTCTTTTCCGCCGATGGAGGAAATAGAGCCGACAACCGATTCTTTTTTCTGTATTCCATAGCCTACTACGACGACTTCGTCGATGAGTTGTGCGTTTTCCGAAAGGTTCACGTCGATTTCCGAACGTCCTTCTACCGGGATTTCCCGATTGGAATAGCCGATGTACGAAAATTGAAGCGTGGCTTCCCGGGGCGACGCTAATTCTATCCGATATTGGCCGTCCGTATCGGTAACGGTTCCTTGCGTGCTTCCTTTTAGGATGACGCTAACGCCGATCAAGGGTTCTTGCGTGCCGGCGTCTTTGACTACGCCTTTCACAATATGCTTGTTTTGAGCGAAAAGCGGCGCTATTGCAAACAGACATAAGAACCAAGTGATTATTTGTTTCTTCATACGTAAATGAATGATAAATTATGAATTATGAATTGTGAGTTATGGCGATTTTTTCCTTGCACTTTTCGCCTTTTGCCCATACACCTGTTTTTATTCCTTACGGAAAGTATAGGTGTATGTTTTCATGTTTTTATATTCGGCGCTTATAACGTCCAAGTTGTCCGTTGTGATCAGCGGGCGTTCGCCTTCGACAAAGAGCGGGGAATATTTTTTTTCACCGATGTATGTTTTCAGCCGGATTTCGAGGCTGTTGTCCGAGAGATTCAACAGGGTAAAACGGATCTGGGTATGATTTTTAGCCCATTGATTGTTCGCATCTTCCAACGGAGAGGAATTAACCCGCCACGTATCGGCGCTCAGTTCCAGCCACGTGTTGTCGGTGATTGTCCAACCGCCGAAATGCTCTTTTTCGGGTGCATCTTTGGCGTATGTCCGGTAAACTCCGTTGGGTTCGATCAACAGGCTAAGGCTCTTTTCTTCGTTTGAAAGCGCGATTTCTTCCCCGTTTTCCGTTATTTTTTCCTGAATCCATAAGCCTGTAATCAAAGCGGTTTTATCCGTTTCGTCTTTTTCACAGGAAGTGAAAAAAAACAAGAGAAAAAAAACCGGTACACTGATTTGTAAAAATGCTTTATTCATTTTATTTGAATTAGAATGTTTTTATTCAGGTATTTGTGAATCGCCGGTTCGCCGGTAATGACGAACGGTAACGCTCAATTTTCCGTCCGTGCTGAAGTCCTGTCGTTTCAGTGACAAACTGGTTCCGTCGGCTAACAGTACGTAGTAGGCTGCCGGCAAATCCGTTGAAATGTTGAGCATACTTCCTTCGTAGCTCCAACCGCCTCTTATCAGGGTGTTTGTCGTTGCATCGTAGGATAAATAAATCCGGTTTTCTTGCAAGCGGATCCATCCGGGAAAAGAAGCGACGCCGACCTCCGCACCGTCGATTTGGACGGACGTCAGTTGCCAAGTACCTGTCAGTTTGGTTTGAATATCTTCCGCTTCGTCCTTGTCTTCGCAGCAGGAAAAAGACAGGATGAAAAGCAAAGCGGCCCA
This sequence comes from Dysgonamonadaceae bacterium, assembly GCA_031276105.1. GTDB lineage: Bacteria > Bacteroidota > Bacteroidia > Bacteroidales > Azobacteroidaceae > Azobacteroides. The sequence continues at coordinate 265 of JAISNS010000171.1, read as the reverse complement.
AGAAAGTAAAAATCTGTTTTTCATAATACGAATGATAAGAGTTATGAGTTGGGAACGCATCCCAACTCATAATTCATAATTCATAACTTTAATAACGTAGTTTTGTTAGTTGTTGCTCTCCGTTTAAGGCGATAACTTTGACGATGTAAATGCCTTTTTCGACGGGTAGAGTAACTGTTCCGGAAGCATTTACCGAATGAATCAATCTTCCGGTTACGTTGTAAAGTTGGATGCTCGTATTCTTTGCCGAACGAACTTTGATACC
>JAISNS010000150.1 GCA_031276105.1 Dysgonamonadaceae bacterium | reverse complement strand
AACACGCCGATGTTTTCAAACAATTGAATGGATTGAGGCGTAGTATAAGCGTCGATGATTACCGGAACGCTTGTTTCGCAATCCAGTCCGCGTTTGAGCGCTTCGGCTTTCCATTCTTCGCTATAACCGTTGCCGTCGAAACGGATGGGTTTGGATTCTTTGATATACTCTTTCAAAACATCAAAAATGGCCTTTTCTTTCGTTACTCCGGCTGCAATTTTGGCGTCTACCGTTTTCGTAAATTCAACTAACTGTGCAGCAACGATCGAATTTAAGGCAATCATTCCGGAAGCGCAGTTGGCAGACGAACCTACGGCGCGAAATTCAAACCGGTTGCCGGTAAAAGCAAACGGAGAAGTACGGTTACGGTCGGTATTGTCTAAAAGCACTTCGGGAATCGCTGTGATGCCCAGTTTCATTCGTTGTTTGGAGTCGATGATAATCGCTTCTTCGCTGCTGCTTTTTTCGAGTTTATCCAGTACGGCCGAAACCTGAGCGCCGAGAAATACGGAAACAATAGCGGGCGGCGCTTCATTGGCTCCCAAACGATGAGCATTTTGAGCCGTCATGACGGATGCTTTCAGTAAAGCATTGTGTTTGTAAACAGCCCTCAGGATGTTGACGACGAAAGTAATGAATTGCAAGTTTTCTTCAGGTGTTTTCCCCGGAGTAAGGAGGCCTACACCGGTATCGGTACCCAGCGACCAGTTGTTGTGTTTACCCGAACCGTTAATGCCTGCAAACGGTTTTTCGTGCAACAGCAAACGGAATCCGTGACGACGGGCAACTTTCTTCATGATCGACATTATCAACAAGTTCTGATCGACCGACAAATTGGTTTCGCCGAATATCGGAGCCAATTCAAATTGGTTGGGCGCGACTTCATTGTGACGGGTTTTTAAAGGAATACCATATTTATATCCTTCAAATTCAATGTCTTTCATATAAGCCTGTACGCGCGTGGGGATAGAACCGAAATAATGGTCTTCCAACTGTTGGTTTTTGGCCGATTCATGTCCCAATAAAGTACGTCCGGTCAGCACCAAGTCGGGACGGGTAGCATAAAGACCGTCGTCCACCAGAAAATATTCCTGTTCCCAGCCCAAGTAAGAAAATACTTTCTTCACAGACGGGTCAAAATAGCGGCAAACAGCGGTGGCGGCTTTATCTACTGCGTTCAAAGCCTTCAACAAAGGCGTTTTGTAGTCTAAGGCTTCGCCCGTATAAGAGATGAAAACGGTGGGGATACAAAGCGTATCATCTACGATAAATGCGGGGGACGAAGGGTCCCACGCCGTGTAACCGCGCGCTTCGAAGGTATTGCGGATTCCTCCACTGGGGAAAGAGGAAGCGTCCGGTTCCTGTTGCGCCAATAATTTTCCGGAAAACTCCTCAATAATCGGGCCTCCGGGAACCGTAGCATACTCAATAAAGGAATCATGCTTTTCGGCAGTTCCTTCGGTAAGCGGCTGAAACCAATGGGTATAGTGGGTAGCTCCTCTTTCGATAGCCCACATTTTAATGCCGGCTGCTACATGATTGGCTAATCCACGGTCCAATGTTTTGCCTTTTTCAATTACTCCGGTAAGTTCTTCCAATGTTTCTTTAGATAGATACTTAGCCATTTGTTCTTTGTTAAACACATACTTCCCGTAATATTCGGAAGTGATTTGTTCGGGAGCCGATACGGCTGCTGCTTTTTTCTTAAAAGCTTCTTCTACTGCTTTAAATCTTAAACTCGACATGTTCTTTTTGTTTTTATATATTGTTATTTCAATATTATATTGCTGTTATTTTTTATTATTCATCTAATTATTTTGTGACTATTACCTGCCTAAAATTTCATTTTGCAAATATACGGTTTTTTTTTTATTCACAACCTATATTGAGCAATATTCTATATTTTTTTTTGCTAAATTTTTTTTGAGACGTCGGAGAAAATGGAACGCGGATGACACGGATTAAGCGAATCGGCGCGGATTTTTAACAAGGGGTTGCAACCCCTTGTTTGCAACCCCTTGTTACTATGAGTGGCGCGAAGCAAACAACCGCGCTTCGCACCACTCATAACTCATAATTTATAATTCATAACTCATTATTGATACTCAAATACCTTGACAAATCGGTATGTTTCGCTGTCGGCAGTTATCGTAATATCTACTTCTCCCGCCGGATGAAACGGAAGTGTGCAGGTAGCGGTTGAATTGCTTGTGGCAAGGTCTGTACAGACTATATTGTCGACCTTGACTTCGGTTATTGTGTTCAGCAGGTTGCCGGTAAGCGTTAAAGTCCGGTTGGCAGTATTGGCAGGGCCGACAATAGGCGAAATTTCGTGAATATAAAAATCGGCGACGGGATCTACATATTCATACACTTCGCCGTAAGAAATGTTGTTTACTATAACCTCTTTCGCTTCGGGAATATCGCCTGGGGGTACTTTGCACATCAGAAAATGCGGCGAAAGAACAACTACGTCGGTACAGTTCTGACCATCAATCGTAACTGTTGGCGGCGAAAGATAACGCTTCTGATCCAGAGCGGCGTTTTGTGCTATTTCTTCCGGAGTCAAGATACGATTGTACAGACGGGCAGACAAAAATGTTGCATACGGAAGGTTATAGCCAAGCGTTAAAAAATCTGTTCCTGTATTCAAGATGCCTGATTGCTCAACAATCGTTGCAGGCACATTGTTTATAAACGAGTTTGTAAGCGAATGTCTCATACTGTCTTGATAGGTTGATGTTACCGTATTTATCGTGTTTGCTGCTTCCAAGGATGGAGTACTGGAAAGACAAGTGACAAGGTTGCTAATGTTCCCTGCAATTGCATAAAACACCCACTGATTATCAACATCCTCCGTACAGCCGACACGTGTTTCACCACGATAGAGAATGCCAAATATTTTACTTGCTTCTAATTTGCCATACCTAAGAATCATACGTATTATACCTTGTGCTTGATCAAACATCTTTTGCTCGTCCGGCGTTCTGAAAATCACCTCAATTGTTCTGGCATCATTACCGACAGGATAAGCGGCAGGGAAATTACTGGTGTAAAAAGCTGCATTAACCGCCATCTCAGCCGATGTGTAAGTAGGCAAAATTGTTTCATTAAGCGACTGAAAACCATTACTCAACCACTGGCCTGCGCTACTCGTCCTCGGAAGTTCAAATCCGGTCTTTAAATCCTTCCAACTCGCCGCGCTGTAATCATGACTTTTGTCGCCTTCCCCCCTGTTGTTTATGCCGTCGTAGTGAGCTACTAAATCGCTTTGTGCAGCATAATCGCCCGTGCCGGCATACGGGAAGTCGCCGTAAATGTAAATATAATTACCACCGGCAAGGCTTCCGAAACTGGGCGAAATACTCGCCGGCGAAAAGGCGAGTTCGTTGCTTTCCGTCAGAGAATGACAGTCGTCCATAATTACCTTTAGCTTGTATTTGCCTGTAGGAAAATCTTTTGAATAGGTATTTGTTGTTGTAATGCCGAGGTATTTGTAATCGCCATCGTTCTCGCTTAGATACCAGCGATACGATTTGGCTCCGGGCAGGGAAGCCGTAAATTTGATGGTGTCGTCGCCAAATGCAATTGCCGCGTTTGAGGAAGAAAGGAGAGTGTCCTGCGTCACAATGAAATTTGCGGCAATCCGTTCCCAATAATCTCCGTTCCAAGCATGAATGCCGATGCAGGTGTTTTCGTTTGTGTTGTAAATCAAAGCGCCTATCATCCCGTTTTTCAGGGCAGCGTCTTGGACATTTGCCTTCGGAAAAGAAGAGGGAATCGCCGATAAATCGGTAAGCGCTACGTTCGAGAGGATTAATCCGCCTTTGTTTGTGCTGTTCAAATCCAGAATAGCGCCGGGAACAGGCGGCGTGAGAGCGCCAAACGTTACTTGAGCGCGTAAATTGGCGCTCAGGATATTCATAATTGAAAATAATACTAAAAATTTTTTTGTCATTGTAATTGTTGTTTATAATTGTTAATTTGTAGTTTTTAATTCCTAATTCATCGGTCGCAGCCCACTCGTTTCCTTGTCATTGCGCGCTTGACGCGCAATCCCCTGATAAGACACAGGAAGTCGCAATGGAACACGGATGAAACGGATTGGCACGGATTCTATACCCTAAAACATGGGGGAAAGTGCTTTGTTCAGGGGATTGGGGGTCAAGCCCGCAATGACAACAGGTAAGACAGGTATTGTTTTTTTTCTGAAATATTGTTATTCTTACTTCGTGCTCGCGCTGTTGTGTGTGTGTGTGTGTGTGTGTGTGTGTGTGTGTGTGTGTGTGTGTGTGTGTGTGTGTGTACGCTTAATTCCGTCAACTTCCAAACTTTGGAAGTTAATAATACATAATAAATTGATATTTACGGAAGCTGCCATATTCTTTGTTGTTGTTTTACAAAAACCGCTGCAAATGTAATTCAATAAATCAGATTATGCAAATATTTTTGAAAAAAAATGTACCCTTAGATACCTGCCGCGCATGTGATGCGACAATTTAAAATTCATTTAGATAATTTTCAAAAATATTTTCAAATATCCCCCTGCTTTTTCTTGTTTTTTGATTTTATATACCTATATTTGCATCATTCATTTAATTAAGTATAAAATCATAAAAAAACAGTATTTCAACAAAACAATTTTAATTTTTTACTTATGAAACGCTATCTATTTTCTTTTGTTCTTTTACTTTTAAGTATTTTCTTTTGTTCTCCGCTCCGTTCCAATCCGATAGCTCTTATGCCGCCGGAATTTTATGCTTCGGAATTAATGTTCGATTCCGATGGAAAATGGATTATAGAGTTACACAGTTACACGTTTGATATTCCCGAAGTTGTAGATAGTGTTCGCATCACTACATCCTCCGGAAGCGCGAAATGGAATAAACCGGACTTCGGTAATCAGGAAGAAGGTTATTGGGAACATCCCGACGTTTTCATTTTACAAAATGATAGCTTGGATTCCGATTTAACTATTCACTCCGAAGGAGATTTTGTACAAGTAACTACTTATTATGAAGAAGGCGCATGGTGGGGAACCGAAGGTAAGTCTTCCAGTCATACATTTATCTTCGGCAACTATACGGGAGCCTTGGTACGCAGTCCAAAGGAAGGGGAATCCATCGCTCATGTACCTTATCTGATGACATTATTAAATGACTACACATCCTTTTATTATAATAAATTTATTTACAGTAAACAGTATGCAATAGATCCGACGCCAGGTATCGGTCAATTGAATGATGAAAATGTGGCCGGCGGTAAATTATCTGCAAGGATACACAATCTGAGTGATCAACCGTTTTCCGAATCTCGGTTGTCGTTGAAAGACGAACATTATTACAGTGTTATTGATTTGGCGCTTCAAACTGATGGGCTGTATTCAGGAGATGTTTATGCCTGCAAATATTACTTCGATAAATTGTATCCATGGGAGTGGCCGGCGACAGTCGGTTGGAATAGCGGGCACGATTACTGGACAATCAATCCGGTTGAATTTGAAATAGAGCAAGACACAATTCTTACACTTGATATCTATATTAATAGATATGTTGATATACAAACGGTTAAACCGGAAGAAACAGTCCTGCGAATAATTTCCAATCCAATCACAGAAAATGCTTTCACTTACGAAACAACGCTTCCCGTTAAATCGTCGAAAAGTATCATTGAAATCATCGGGCTGAACGGACAAATCATCGCGCAATATCCTGTATCCGAGAATAAAGGAAAAATAACTTTGCCGTCGAATATCGCGAAAGGAATCTACCATGCGGCATTGACGGTCAATCGGAAAAGATATGCTACGGCAAAAATAATCGTCCGGTGAAAAAGTGTGTGCTATCCGGAATCGTTGCATTAATCATCCATGCTAATCTGTATGCGCAAGAAAAAGTTTCTTTTTTCGAGGAGCATATTGATTTTGAACTCGACAGCGCGTATTTCAGCATCAACGGCATCTATTCGTTTGGCAATCCGACGGATAAAGCAATCCATCAACCCATCTTTTTTCCTTTTGCGGAAGAAACGATCGCCATTGATTCCATTGCCGTAACCGATCTAAACCAATTAAGCCGTATTCCGTTCCGGCGATTGAATCGGATGATTGCGTTTCTTATCAATCTTCCGCCACGCGATACGGTGGATATCGCTATTTTTTACCGGCAGAAAGCCGCTGAAAAAAACACCTATATCATCACCTCCACGCAAGCATGGAAACAGGCGCTGAAACAGGCGGTTTATTCCCTAACCGCTTCGGTACCGGTCGATGAAACGCAGTTTTCTTATCCTTTTCTTTCCAAAGAAAAGCGAAACGGTTGCTGTTTTTATCTGTGGGAGATGACCGATTTTCTGCCGGATAAAGAATTTGAAGTTGTTTTATGTCAATAAGTTCATCCTTATTGCCGCTCGAAAAAATGATTCACCGGCCCGTAACCTTTTCCCAATCTCATTTGGCTTCCGCTTTGAACGGCGGATGAAATATAGGCTTTTGCCGATGCGATGGCCTGTTCCAAGGCTTGTCCCAAGGCGCTGTAAGCGGCAATGGCGGACGAAAACGTGCATCCGGTTCCGTGCAAATTGGCGGTATTGATGCGGGGCGACGAAAAAGAAAGCGGTTCCCGATCCGGTCGGAAAAGGATGTCCGTCGAATCGCCGGACGCGAGGTGGCCGCCTTTGATTAAAACCGCCGGGCAACCTTGCGCGAGCAATCGTTCCGCCGCTTTCCGGAAATCTTTTTTTGTTTGAATGGAGAGGCCGGAAAGCGCTTCCGCCTCCGGAATGTTGGGCGTAATCAGCGTGATTCGCCGGTAGAGGTGTTCGCGGAAAGCGCCGGTAATGGACGCCGAAGTCAGGCGGGCGCCGCTGGTGGCTACCATCACCGGATCGACGATGACGCTTTTCAAGGCGTAGCGGTCGATGATGGCGGCCACCGTTTCGATGATTTCGGGCGAGGGAAGCATTCCGGTTTTAAGGGCGTCGATGGCGATATCGTCCAATACCGCTTCCGACTGTTGCCGGATAATTTCGGGCGACAAGACTTCTACCGCCCGGACTTCCTGCGTGTTTTGTGCTGTGACGGATGTGATGACGGATGTTCCGAATACGCCGATTGCCGAAAAGGTTTTCAGGTCGGCTTGAATGCCGGCGCATCCGCCGCTGTCGGAACCGGCGATGGTCATCGCTGCCGTGTATCGTTTTATCGTGTTCATTGTGATTGTCTGCGGCAAAGGTAAACAAAAGTTTTTAATAACCTGAGTTCGATAATGGCATCTTTATCGCATCTATGCACCCGCAACCGTCGGGAACACTTTGTACACCATACAATACGTATTATTCACTGAGAACAAAAATTTAATGTTATTATTTGCGCTTATTTTGAGCGCTAAGAATATAAAATTTGCCCCACTCACAAGGATTAATACGAATAAACTGTTTATCTTTGCCCCTGCAAATTGGTATAAATACAACAAACATGAACTATTACAGCACCAACAGGCAGGTGCAACCGGTTGATTTGCCGGAAGCTGTAATCAAAGGATTACCTGCCGATAAAGGTCTTTTCATGCCCGAAACGATTCGTCCGCTGCCGAATCTATTCTTCGAACGATTGCCCGGAATGTCTTTCCGCGAAATTGCCGGCGAAGTCGCCCTCGCCTTTTTCGGCGAAGACATAGACGCCGCTACTTTACAGCACATTGTCGATGAAACGCTTAATTTTGAAACCCCCGTTGTTCGCGTGAAAGACAACATCTATTCCCTTGAACTGTTTCATGGCCCGACGCTGGCCTTCAAAGACGTAGGCGCCCGGTTCATGGCGCGGTTGCTGGCGTATTTTGTCCGGAAACAGGACGGAGACAATATTAATGTTCTGGTTGCCACGTCGGGCGATACGGGGAGCGCCGTTGCCAACGGGTTTCTGGGTGTGGCGGGCATTCATGTTTATGTGCTGTACCCCAAAGGAAAAGTGAGCGCCATTCAGGAATGTCAGTTTACCACCCTGCGGCAGAACATAACCGCGCTGGAAATCGACGGTACCTTCGACGATTGTCAGGCGTTAGTGAAAGCGGCATTCCTCGATAACGATTTGAACGGCAGGATGAAACTTACTTCGGCCAATTCCATCAACGTTGCCCGTTTCCTTCCGCAGGCATTTTATTATTTCAACGCTTATGCGCAGTTGTTGCGGCGAGGCGCTGCGAGCGAAGTGGTGGTTTGCGTGCCGAGCGGCAATTTCGGCAACCTGACTGCCGGACTGATTGCCCGCGAAATGGGATTGCCCGTTAAACGCTTCATTGCGGCCAACAACCGGAACGACGTTTTCCTGCAATACCTGCAAACCGGCGTTTATACTCCCCGGCCTTCGGTTCAGACGCTGGCCAATGCGATGGACGTCGGCGATCCGAGCAATTTCGTCCGTATCCTGGATTTGTATCGCCACGACCATGAAGCGATTACCCGCCTGATTTCGGGCTTTAGCTGTTCCGACGATCTGGTGCGGGAAACGGTTGCCGCCTGCTACCGCGAAACCGGCTATTTGCTCGACCCGCACGGCGCCTGCGCTTATCAAGCGCTTTCCGAAAGCCTTCAGCCCAGTGAAACCGGTGTTTTCTTAGAAACCGCTCATCCGGCTAAATTCCGTGAAACGATTGAAAGCATCCTCCACGAACCGGTGGAAATTCCGGCTAAACTGCAAACATTCATGCAGGGAACAAAAGAAACCGTCGAATTGAGCAACGATTTCGCCGGTTTCAAAGCCTTCTTATTCCGGCAAAATTGATACTCCGTATGAATAAAATATACACGCTTATCAGATTCAACCGCTTTATTAAAAGTCAACGTATTAAATACTTCGGTATTTATCTTTTACATATTTTCGGGAAGCGTTATTTCGCTGTCTTTCTCGATCCGGCGCTTGCTTGTAATCTCCGGTGCAAAATGTGTTATTTCAGCGATGATAACATCCGCAAAGCCAAACAAAGCCGGATGCTTACCGGCGATGAAGTAGCGAAAATAGCCGGCGCTTTTTTCCACCGGGCGTTGAAATTGCAAATCGGATGTGGCGCCGAACCTTCATTATTTCCTTACAACAAAGAAATTATACGTTTGGCAAAAGAAAAGCGCGTTCCTTATATTTCCATGACCACCAATGCCAATCGTTTCAAGGAAAACGATTGGGCCGAATTGCTGGAAGCCGGTTTGGATGAAGTTACCCTGTCTTTGCATGGCGTAAGTAAAGCGACTTACGAATATTTTATGACTAATGCTTCTTATGAGGCTTTCTTACATTCGCTTAAGATATTGACGGATTTGAAAAAAGACTATCCTGCGTTTAAAGTCCGCCTGAATTATACGGTGAATGCCGATAATTTGCAGGAATTATCTTTGCTGTTCGATACATTGAACGATTTCGCTTTCGATATTTTGCAAATACGCCCCATTCAAGCATTAGGCAATACGGCTTATAACAATTTTTCGTGGGATGCGATCATCGAACAATACGACCAAGTGATAGATATGCTTCGTAAAGAATCGGCAAACCACAACGTTACATTTATTGCGCCAAGTAAAAAGGATTTGACCGAAAAGGAAAATAAAGGTAGCAGCATCTTTGAATCCACTTATTTTTATATTTCTCCGAAAACCTGTTGGACAGATGATTTTGATTTGAATACAGACACTTACGAATCGTATGCTCACCGGACGCATCTGGGTAAAAAATTGCTTTGCGAAGTTTTCAGAAAAACTAAATCGACGAATTATACTACACGGAATCTGAATTACAAAGTTCAGTGAAAATATGACAAGACAATGAACCGTTTAATCGAAAAAGACATCCAAACAGCCTGTGAAGTTTTAAGAAAAGGCGGAGTAATCCTTTACCCGACCGATACCGTTTGGGGTATCGGCTGCGACGCAACCTGTGCGGAAGCCGTCGCACGAATCTATGAAATAAAAAAACGTTCCGATTCCAAATCCCTGCTGGTCTTGCTGGATTCGGCGACTAAACTGGATTTTTATATCAATGACTTGCCAAACATAGCGTTGGACTTGATTGAAGTGTCCGATCAACCGCTGACCATTGTCTATTCCGGGGCAAAAAACGTTGCTCCCAACCTGATTGCCGGCGACGGTACTTTGGGCATTCGCATCACCAATGAAGCATTTTCCCGCGAACTTTGCCGGAGATTCGGGAAGCCGCTGGTCTCTACCTCCGCCAATATCAGCGGACAGCCGGCGCCGGAAAATTTCGCCAAAATAAATGACGAAATTATACGTTCTGTTGATTATACGGTTAATTATAGAAGAAACGATAACCGGATAGCCCGTCCTTCGGCAATTATTAAAATAGGCCCGGGCGGAGAGGTTCAAATAATCAGGGAATAAATGAGGAAAAAAGCACAATTAATCAACTATCTGGTAGCCGATTATTTGGCCGCCGTCCTTGCGTGGTTTGTATTTAACATTGTTCGCTATTATTTAGTTGTTCGATACCAATATTTTGATGATATACACGATTTTATGCTCTTCGACAATGTGATTCGCGGACAGATTATTATCCCTTTCGCATGGCTGATTTTGCATTATTATTCGGGCTATTACAACAAATTGCTTGAGAAATCACGCCTGTCCGAGTTTTTCGTTACTTTACAATCGGTATTTATTGGTTCTGCCGTTATTTTTTTCGTTGTTCTGTTAAAAACCCTGCCCGAATCGTTTCTGTTATATTACGAGCAATTTTTATCCCTGTTTTCCATCACTTTTATCTTCACGTATGCTGCCCGTTTGTACATCACTCAACAGGCGTCGCGGAAAATCAAGAGCCGGGAATGGACAGTGAAAGCCTTGATCCTGGGAACCGGAGAAAAAGCGTTGCAAATCAAAAAAATACTGGAAAAGCCTTCCGATTCGTTAGGATATACGGTTTTAGGATACGTAAATACCGGATCGGGCGGAGTGCAGATTTCAGACGCCGAAGCGCCGCTACTGGGTGATTTGAGCCGTTTAGGCGCTATCATCAAGGATACCGGCGCGGAAGAATTAATCGTAGCCATTGACTCGGAAGATAATGACCAACTGTTGAATTTATTATATTCGCTTTACGAATATAAACTCCCGATCAAATTGCCGCTGTCCTATACCCGTTTGTTGACCGGAGGAATGAAAGTCAAAACCCTGACCGGCTTTCCTTTGATAGATGTAACCGACAACAATCTTTCGGAAGCGGAAAAAAATATAAAATTAACGTTGGATAAATTAATTTCCCTGTTAGTTTTATTACTTTTGTCGCCGGTTTATGTGTATTTGATGATTCGGGTAAAAAGAGATTCCGAAGGCCCCATTTTCCTCAAACAGGAACGGATCGGTTATCGCGGCAAGCCGTTTACGATTTATAAGTTCCGTACAATGAGGCATAATGCGGAAGAAGACGGGCCTTCTTTATCTACGGTCAATGATAAAAGGATTACGCCATACGGCTATTACATGCGCAAGTACCGGTTAGACGAGTTACCGCAGTTCTGGAACGTTTTGAAAGGCGATATGTCGCTGGTAGGCCCCCGTCCCGAACGGAAATACTACATCGACCGGATTGTTAAAACAGCGTCCTACTTTTATCTGCTTCACAACGTTCGACCGGGAATCACTTCCTGGGGAATGGTTAAATTCGGCTATGCTTCCACCGTAGAAGAGATGATCGAACGGATGCAATACGACATCCTTTACTACGAAAACATGTCGCTGTTTTTGGATGTTAAAATATTAATTTACACGGTAAGAACAATAATTACAGGGAAAGGAATTTAAGCATGAATATCAAAGCAAGATTCGACCAATTGCTTGCCTGGCGGGAAAAATACATCAAAGAGAAACATTTTATTCTGATACTCAGTTTTCTGATAGGTATCCTGACGGCCTTTGCCGCTAATATCCTGAAAGAAGCCATCCATTTCATTCAGAAGATGCTTACCGAACAAATTGATGTATCTGCCGCCCACTGGCTCTATCTGGTTTATCCGGTTATCGGGATTCTTCTGGCCGGACTGTTCGTGAAATACATTGTCAAAGACGATATTGGCCACGGGGTGACGAAAATACTTTATGCCATTTCGCAGCGGAAAAGCCGGATTAAACCGCACAATACCTGGACTTCTCTGGCGGCGAGTTCGATTACCATCGGTTTTGGCGGGTCGGTGGGAGCCGAAGCGCCGATCGTCTTGACCGGATCGGCCATCGGTTCCAATCTGGGACGTTTGTTCAAAATGGAACAAAAAACACTGATGTTGCTGGTCGGGTGCGGCGCAGCCGGCGCCATTGCCGGTATTTTCAAAGCGCCGATTGCCGGACTGCTTTTCACGATTGAAGTCTTGATGCTCGACTTGACGACGGCGTCGGTGCTGCCGTTGCTGATAACGTCCGTCACGGCGGCGAGCGTTACGTATATTTATACCGGCCCGGAAGCCATGTTCAAATTCAGCCAAACCGAAGCATTCGTTTTGGGAAGAATCCCTTATGTGCTTCTGCTGGGAGTTGTATGCGGATTGATTGCGCTGTATTTTACCCGGACTACGATGTGGATCGAAAGCATTTTCCGCCGGTTGAAAACCTATTGGAAAAAGTTCTTTTTCGGCGCCGCCATGCTGAGCGTCCTGATCTTCCTTTTACCGCCTTTATACGGCGAAGGGTACGATACAATCACGACGCTCATCGGCAAGCAGTCCGGCGATTTATTGAACGATAGCCTTTTTTCGGATTTGCCTGCCGGATACTGGAAAATTATCATCTTTCTGCTGCTCATTGTTTTCCTCAAAGTGTTTGCGACAAGCGCCACCAACGGGGGAGGCGGTTGCGGAGGCATTTTTGCGCCTTCCCTCTATCTGGGCTGTGTGGTGGGATTTGCCTTTTCGCATTCGATCAATCATTTACAGGCCTTTTTTCCCCTCCATTCGTTTTTGCCGGAAGAAAACTTTTCCCTGATGGGTATGGCCGGCATGATGGCAGCGGTGATGCATTCCCCCTTGACGGCTGTCTTCCTGATTGCCGAATTGACGGGCGGCTTCGACCTGTTTTTGCCGTTGATGATTGTAACGATCAGCGCCTATTTCACGATCCTGCTTTTTGAAAAACACAGCATTTACTCTTTCCGCCTCGCTCAAAAAGGGGAATTATTGACGCATCACAAAGATAAAGCCGTTCTCACGCTGCTGAATATCGATTCGGTAATCGAAAGCGACCTGAAGATTGTCCACCCGGAGATGAGTTTGGGCGACATGGTGAAAGCCATTGCCCAGTCGCGCCGAAACGTTTTCCCGGTAACCGACGAACGGAATATCTTGCGGGGCGTCGTATTGTTAGACAATATACGGAACATCATGTTTCGTCCCGAGTTGTACGAACGGTTCAAAGTAAAGAAATTCATGGTTTCGCCGCCGGCAAAGATCAACATCCATTTGCCGATGGAAAAAATCATGCAACTCTTCGACGATACCAAAGCGTGGAATCTGCCGGTCATCGACGACGAGGGACGGTATCTGGGTTTTGTATCCAAATCAAAAATATTTAACGCTTACAGGGAAGTGTTAGTAGAAAATTTTTCGGATGAAGGATAAACGATTACGAATTGTGTTCATGGGTACGCCCGAATTTGCCGTCGAAAGTTTGCGAGCTTTAGTCGAAGGCGGTTATCAGGTAGTGGGAGTCGTTGCGGCGCCCGACAAACCGGTGGGAAAACATCACAGTGTCTTGCAGGCCTGTCCGGTAAAGGAATATGCCGTCTCGCAAGGCCTTCCGGTATTGCAGCCGGAAAAGTTGAGAGACGCGGAATTTCTGGAACAATTAAAGGCATGGAACGCCGACCTGCAAATTGTTGTCGCTTTCAGGATGTTGCCCGAAGTGGTCTGGAACATGCCTCCGCTGGGAACGTTCAATCTCCATGCTTCCCTGCTGCCGCAATACCGGGGAGCGGCGCCCATCAACTGGGCGATTATCAACGGAGAAAAGGAAACCGGAATTACCACCTTTTTCCTTACGCACGAGATTGATACGGGAAAAGTGATTTACCGGGAACGGATTCCGATAGCCGATACCGACACTTTCGAAACCGTTCACGATCGCCTGATGTATCTGGGTGCGCAGGGAGTCCTCAAAACCGTGGATGCAATTGCCGGAAATACGGTTCAACCGCTGGCACAGGAACTGCTGACCGAAAATGAACACGTATTGAAGCCGGCGCCCAAAATATTCAGGGAAACGTGCCGGATCGACTGGAATCAAAGCGTTAAAGAGATTTATGATTTTATCCGGGGACTTTCCCCTTTCCCCGCTGCCTGGACGGAACTGAACGCCGGCAACGGCGAAACGCTTCACCTGAAAATATTTGCAGGCGAAAAGATTATCCGTCCGCACGAACTTCCTGCGGGAAGCATCGTTACCGATGGGAAAACCTGCTTGGACGTTACCGCTACCGACGGCTTCATCCGCCTGAAAGAGATTCAGCAGGCCGGAAAAAAACGCATGACGGTCGATGCGTTTTTAAGGGGATTCAAAGGAGCGCACGGATAAAGCGGCTTTATATACTCTGCCCCCAACGCGGAAGGGAGTGCGGTGCATGAGCGTGCAGGCGCCCTGCACCATTCGGTGCAGACAC
>JAISNS010000333.1 GCA_031276105.1 Dysgonamonadaceae bacterium | reverse complement strand
GGTATGTCCACCTCAAAAAAAATAAAAAACGCACTCATCTCTGTATTTCATAAAGACGGATTAGATGAAATTTTGACGAAATTACACAACGACGGCGTGGAATTTTATTCCACCGGAGGCACCCAAACCTTCATTGAATCGTTGGGTTTACCCTGCCGTTCGGTCGAATCGCTGACCGGATACCCCTCTATTTTAGGAGGACGAGTCAAAACCCTGCATCCGAAAGTCTTCGGCGGAATACTGAACCGGCGCGACAGCGAAGCCGACAACGCGCAAATCCGGGAATACGAAATACCGGAAATAGACCTCGTCATTGTCGATTTGTATCCTTTCCGCGAAACGCTCGCTTCGAGAGCCAGCGAACAGGCCATTATCGAAAAAATTGATATCGGAGGTATTTCTCTCATCCGGGCGGCCGCCAAAAATTTCAACGATGTAGTAATTGTCGCCTCTAAAGACCAGTACGCCGCCTTGAACCGTATCCTTTCCAGGCAGGGCGCACAAACTACGTTAGAAGACCGGAAATGGTTCGCAAAAGAAGCCTTCGCTGTTTCTTCGGGTTACGACACGGCTATCTTTAATTATTTCGACAACAACGAAGGAAGTTATTTCCGGCAAGCCGCCGATCGGGTGCAAACGCTTCGCTACGGAGAAAACCCGCATCAGAAAGGCATCTTTTACGGCCGCTTCGACCAACTGTTCGACCAACTGCAAGGCAAAGAAATTTCCTACAACAACCTGCTGGACATCTCCGCCGCTACCGATTTGATCGCCGAGTTTGATGAACCGACGTTTGCGATACTCAAACACAACAACGCCTGCGGAATAGCTTCCCGTCCCGTCGTGAGAGAGGCGTGGGACGCAGCATTCGCCGCCGACCCGCTTTCTGCTTTCGGCGGAATTCTGATTGCCAATACAACCATTGATAGACTTGCCGCCGAAGAAATTACGAAAATCTTTTTTGAAGTGATTATTGCCCCGGCATACCATCAGGAAGCCCAGGAAATACTGAAACAAAAGAAAAACCGGATCATCCTGATTCAAAAACAACACCCTGCAACGGCACGCCAATTCCGTTCGTTGCTGAACGGCGTTTTGGCGCAGGATAAAGACAAGAGCATTCAAACAGCAGCCGATTTGAAAACCGTAACCCTTCAATCGCCTTCCAAACAGGAAACCGACGACCTGCTGTTTGCCAATAAAATAGTGAAAAACAGCAAGTCGAACGCAATTGTACTGGCAAAAAACAAACAACTGTGCGCAAGTGGAATCGGACAGACTTCCCGGGTCGACGCCCTGAAACAGGCAATCGAAAAAGCCCGTTCCTTCCAGTTCGACCTCTCCGGAGCAGTGATGGCTTCCGACGCCTTTTTCCCCTTCCCCGACTGCGTCGAAATTGCCGCCAAAGCAGGCATAACCGCAGTCATACAACCCGGAGGATCAATCAAAGACGATCTGTCGATCGAATATTGTAACAAAAATAACATAGCAATGGTAATGACGGGCGTCCGTCACTTTAAACATTAAATAAAAAATGGGTTTATTTTCTTTTACGCAAGAAATAGCGATGGATTTGGGTACCGCCAATACCATCATTATCAGCAACGGTAAAATCATGGTCGACGAACCGTCCGTCGTCGTACTGGACCGGCAGGATAAAGTAGTCGCTATCGGCAAAATCGCTCAACAAATGGAAGGAAAAGTTCACGACAAACTGCGAACAATCCGCCCTTTACGCGACGGCGTAATCGCCGATTTCTATGCCGCCGAACAAATGATTCGGGGAATGATTAAAATGATCAACAACAAACACCGGTTTTTTTCACCGTCTTTGCGAATCGTTGTATGTATCCCTTCGGGCAGCACGGAAGTGGAAATACGAGCCGTCCGCGACTCGGCCGAACATGCCGGAGGCCGCGACGTATATATGATTTACGAGCCGATGGCTGCCGCTATCGGAATCGGATTGGACGTAGAAGCCCCCGACGGAAACATGATTGTCGATATCGGCGGCGGAACAACGGAAATCGCCATCATATCCTTAGGCGGCATTGTTTCCAACAAATCGATTCGCATTGCCGGCGACGATCTGACGCAAGATATTATCGAATACATGGGACGCCAACACAATATGAAAGTGGGAGAACGCACCGCCGAATTAATCAAAATCAATGTCGGATCCGCTTTGGTAAACCTGGAAGAACCGCCCGAAGATTATCCGGTTTACGGGCCGAACCGGATGACCGCCCTCCCGATGGAAGTGCCCGTATCGTATCAGGAAATTGCCCACTGCTTAGATAAATCGGTTTCAAAAATAGAAATGGCTATCTTGAGCGCATTGGAAAATACGCCGCCCGAATTGTATGCCGACATTGTTCGCAACGGTATTTACCTGGCCGGCGGAGGCGCCTTGCTGAAAGGATTGGACAAACGGTTGAGCGACAAAATCAATATTCATTTTCACATCGCCGACGATCCGCTACATGCCGTCGCCAAAGGAACCGGTATTGCATTGAAAAACATCAATAAATATAACTTCCTTATAAGATAGCAGTTACAGGTGAGAAATCTGATTCAATTCCTCCTTAAAAATACTCACTGGTTGTTTTTTTTCCTGTTTGTTTTTCTGTCGATTACGCTGATTGTAAACAATAACCGGTTTCAAAGAAGCAAATATCTGGCAATCGCGCAGGAAGTGAACGGAAATTTATACACCCTGTCGAGCAATATAGAAGCTTATATGGACCTGAAAAATAAAAATGCCGACCTGCTCAACAGGATAGCGGAATTGGAAAATACGGTTTACGGCTACGAACGCCAACTCGAATTGCAAAAAGATACCTCCGCTCATTCGCTTATCTATACGTTTACCCCGGCTAAAGTGGTTTATAACCGCGTTTCCGGACAGGAAAATTATATTACTCTGAACAAAGGCTCTAACGACAGCGTTGAAGTTGATATGGGAGTCATTTCTTCTACCGGCATTGTCGGAATCATTATCGCGGTTTCCCCGCACTTCTCCTTAGTCATTCCGGTACTCAATGCTCAATTCCACTTGAGCTGTAAAGTGAAAAACAACGATTACTTCGGCTCGCTGGTTTGGGACGGTAAAGACCCTCAGTATGCTTATCTGCAAGAACTTCCCCGGCATGTAAACTTCGAAATAAACGACACGGTAATAACGAGCAGCTATTCGGCCATTTTCCCGGAAGGATTGCCCGTGGGAAAAGTAATCGACTCCCGGAAGCAAAAGAACGACGATTACACCTCCCTGAAAATAGCGTTATTCACTAATTTCAGCACATTAACGGAAGTGTTGATCATCCGGAATATATATAAAGACGAACAACTGAATTTGCAACGCGAAGCATTGGTTATCCGGAATATTGATAAAGTAGAATAACAGATTAACAGAAAAAATAAATTAATAATGTCAACTCCCTGGATTCGGCAAACCGTATTATTTATCCTGCTTGTTTTTTTGCAAGTATGGCTGTTCAATAAAATCCACATCGGCGGATTCGCTACGCCGCTGGTTTATATCTATTTTATTATCAAATTACCCGTAGAAATGAACCGGAACATGGTATTGCTAATAGCCGCCCTGATTGGCCTGACAATCGACTTGTTTACTTTTACGCTGGGATTGAACATGCTGGCCACGGTAATCGCCGGTTTTTCGCGCACCTATTTACTGAAACTGTTTGCGCCGAAAAATGTATATGAATCGTTTTCGCCGTCGCTCGCTACATTCGGCAAAGCCCTGTTTCTCCGTTACGCCTTTTTGATTATCCTCTTACATCAGATTGTTTTATTTGTTACCGAATCGTTTTCGTTCTTCGAGCCGCTACAACTGGTTTTGCGCATAACCGGAAGTTACCTCCTTACCCTCTTCCTCGTCTATGCCTTTGAAAAAATACAATTGGGAAAAATAAAAAGTTGACAATTATGAACCTGGATTTTGATAAACGAAGGAGGTTGATTATCTTATTCATAACGCTTATTGTTTTGATTTACATTATCCGGCTTTTTAATTTGCAGGTACTGAACAGCGATTATAAAACATGGGCCGACAGCAATGCTTTTCTGAAAAAAACGCTTTTCCCGTCGCGCGGCGTTTTATACGACAGGAACGACAAACTGCTGGTTTATAACCAACCGGCTCATGATATAATGGTGGTCATGCGCGAAACAACCTCATTTGATACCCTGGCGTTTTGCAAAGCAATCAATATCACACCGGCGGACTTTAAAAAACGAATATCGGAAATAAAAAATAAATTCCTCAACCCGGGATATTCTTCCTATACACCTCAAACGTTTATGAGTCAGTTGGAAAATAAAGAATACGGGGTTTTACAGGAATCAATCTACAAATTTCCCGGTTTTTACATTCAAAACCGTACCGTACGAAAATACAACTACCGGAATGCCGCTCATTTATTGGGATATATCGCCGAGGCCGACAAGCAGGACATTGCCAATGACAACTACTATGCAAGAGGCGATTATATTGGAAAAACAGGAATAGAAAAATCGTACGAATCCTGTCTGCGAGGTGAAAAAGGCGTCGAAATCTTATTGCGCGACGCTCACGGACGCATCAAAGGGAAATATGAAGACGGCTTGTCGGACGTAGCGCCCGTTTCGGGGAAAGACCTCACACTCTCCATCGACATCGACTTACAGGCTTATGGCGAAGAACTGATGAAAAATAAGCTGGGAAGTATCATCATGATTCAACCGAAAACCGGAGAAATCCTGTGTATGGTTTCTTCTCCTGCTTATGATCCTTCCATTTTGGTAGGAAGACAGTTCGGCAGCAACTTTTTAGAATTAACAAAAAATCCCTACATGCCGTTAATCAACCGGGCGATAAACGGCGCTTATCCTCCCGGCTCCACATTCAAACCGGCTCATTCGTTGATTTTCCTGCAAGAAAATATCATTTCCGAGAATACGGCCTATTCGTGTATCGGCGGCTTTCCCATCGGCGGACATCCGGCCTGTCACGCTCATGCCTCACCCCTGTCTCTGACCTCAGCCATAGCAAATTCTTGCAACGCCTATTTTTGTTGGGGACTGAAAGCCCTGCTGGAAAACAGAAAATACGGCTCGCGCGACGCCGCTATGGATAAATGGCGCGATTATATGGTTGCCCAGGGATTCGGATATCCATTAGGCGTCGATTTGCCCGGAGAAAAAAGAGGCCTGATCCCCAACAGCCAATTTTACAGAAAAATATACAACGATCGCTGGAATGCTTTGACGATTATTTCCATCGCCATCGGTCAAGGTGAAATATTACTTTCGCCCCTGCAAATATGCAATCTGGCTGCCACCATTGCCAACCGGGGATATTATTATCCGCCTCATATTGTGAAAGAAATCAAAGATGTTGCATTAGACGGCCTATATCTGCATCCACGAAAAACCGGCATAGAAACCGAACATTACGAATCAATCGTAAAGGGTATGCGATCGGCGGTTACGGGAGGTACTTGCCGGGGCGTAAATATTTCCGATATAGAAGTTTGCGGGAAAACAGGAACCTCCGAAAATAAAGGAAAAGATCACTCCATCTTTATGGCCTTCGCCCCGAAAGACGATCCGCAGGTCGCCATTGCCGTATTAGTGGAGAACGCCGGCTATGGGGCTACCTATGCGGGGCCTATTGCCCGGTTGATGATCCTGAAAGCGATTAAGGGAGAAATACCGGAATCGGATTTAGGACTTGAGCAAAGAATAAAAAACACGGTCATATTACCCAATGTCGTACAGAAAAATTAATATATGGGATAATCTGGATTGGTGGACGATTGCTCTCTACCTGACGATGGTCGTAGCCGGCTGGTTCAGTATTTATGCCGCTTCCTACGATTACGACCGGACGGGGATGCTGGACTGGTCGGGGCGTTCAGGCAAGCAAATGGTGTGGATACTGACGTCGTTGGCTTTAGGTTTTCTCATCGTGATGATCGAAAGCGACTGGTACGAGATATTTGCTTTCTGGATTTATTTTTTAATCATGGCGTTACTGCTGTTAACCGTTTTTGTTGCGACCGACATCAAGGGTTCCCGTTCGTGGCTGGTTTTTGGGCCGGTAAGTCTGCAACCGGCCGAATTTGCGAAATTCGCTACCGCCTTGGCGATGGCCAAAGCGATGAGCGCTTACCGGTTCAACCTGCTGGAATGGCGCAATTTTGCACGAATACTGGGAATCATATTCCTGCCGATGATGTTGATACTTCTTCAGAAAGAAACCGGTTCCGCTTTGGTTTTTTTGGCGTTCTTTCTTGTGCTGTACAGGGAAGGGATGTCGGGATTCATTATTTTTTCCGGTTTTTGCGCCGTTCTATACTTTGTGTTGTCCGTCCGGTTCGGCCATGTGTTTTGGATGAATGAAACGCCATTGGGTGAATACCTTATTTTGCTGTTCATCATTGCGGTTACCCTGTTTTTGCTGTATAACGACAAAAAAGGAAGAAGCCGGCACAGCAAATATGTATTGGCCGGCGCTCTCGGCGTCCTGATAATCTCTCTGATTATTGCCGGTTACGTCCATACGTATAAATTAACATGGATTGCCTTGGCGCTTATAGCGGCTTTGGCGGTTTACGCTTTTTTCCTGTTTATAAAATACCTGTCTAAACGGTATATCGTGATTATGTTGTTTTCGTTCTGTTCGCTGGGCTTCCTGTATTCGGTCGATTATGTTTTCAACGAGATACTGGAGCCGCATCAAAAGATACGAATCGAAGTGGCTTTGGGGGTTATCGACGATCCGGGAGGCGCCGGCTATAACGTCAATCAATCGAAAATAGCTATCGGTTCGGGAGGGCTTCTCGGAAAAGGGTATTTAAACGGAACGCAAACCAAATTGAAATACGTACCCGAACAGGATACCGATTTTATTTTTTGCACCATCGGAGAAGAAAAAGGATTCATCGGTTCGTTTGTTGTTTTGGCATTGTTTTTCACACTAATCATCCGGATTATTTTTCTTGCCGAAAGACAGCGATCGGTTTTCTACCGGATTTACGGATATAGCGTAGCGGCAATTATTTTTTTCCATTTATTTATCAATATCGGAATGGTTACGGGCATTACGCCGGTTATCGGAATTCCTTTGCCGTTATTTAGTTACGGGGGTTCTTCCCTCTGGTCGTTTACGATATTGCTGTTTATTTTCCTGCGTTTGGATGCCTCCCGGAATGCTCGTCTGTAACAAAGTTTAACTTTCAATCCTTTGTTTTCCAAAGAAAAAGCCCTTTCTTTGTGAAAAATTTTAAAAAAACAAAATGGAAAGGACATTAGTTATCCTTAAACCCGGTACAATACAACGCAGATTAATCGGCGAAATACTCAATCGTTTTGAAAAAAAAGGATTGATTTTAGCCGGTATGAAAATGGTTTGGTTGTCGGACGAAATTCTAAGCGAACACTACTCGCATCTCAAGGAAAAACCTTTTTTTCAAAGAGTTAAAAATTCGATGAGGATATGTCCGGCAATTGTTTGTTGCTGGGAAGGGTTAGACGCCGTCGATGTAGTGCGAACCATTACCGGCCCAACCAACGGACGGATAGCGCCTCCCGGCACCATTCGGGGCGATTACAGCATGAGTATTCAGGAAAATATTATTCATGCTTCCGATTCTTTAGAAACAGCCGCCGTCGAACTGAAACGGTTTTTTAATGATAATGAATTATATAACTACGAAACAACGCTCAAACTAAGCTTATATGCTGATGATGAAGCGGAATCGTGAAAAAAATAAAAGGAATGATTGCTAAAAGAAAAAGAATAACGCTGTGGAAATGTATCATTTCCGGCATACTGCTGATAACGGCAGAAAACATACAGGCTCAATCGCCGGAACAAGTTCAACCGGAACAGGAAGACACGGAACCGGTTGCAGTCGTAAATTCGGATAAAATAGTAGCCAACAAAGTGAAAACAGACAACGAAGACTTGGTCGTCGATACGATGTTGTTGCGGATTGGACTGGAAGCGGAAGAAGAAATGTTTCCCGCCGACGAACTTTATGATGGCGAATGGGACAACGAATATGTGAAAGCATACGCCAACATAGCGGTTCCGGATACTTATTCGATTGATGTTTCCGAGTTTGTGATGCCTGTCGAAGGCAAAGTAACATCCAAGTACGGGAAGCGGAGAAGAAGGTTTCATTACGGAACCGATATAAAACTCCAAACCGGCGATACCGTTCGCGCAGCCTTTAGCGGAAAAGTACGTATCGAAAAATACGAACGAAGAGGTTACGGCTATTATATAGTCTTGAGGCACGCCAACGGATTGGAAACGGTTTACGGCCATCTGTCCAAATTTTTAGTGGAAGAAGGAGAAAACATAACTGCCGGTCAAGCGATTGCTTTAGGCGGAAATACCGGACGCTCGACGGGGGCGCACCTGCATTTTGAATTTCGCTTTCTGGGACGCGCCATCAATCCGGGAGAAATTATTGACTTTGAGCAGTTTTGTACCAAAGACGAAGTA
Source organism: Dysgonamonadaceae bacterium (assembly GCA_031276105.1). Taxonomy (GTDB): domain Bacteria; phylum Bacteroidota; class Bacteroidia; order Bacteroidales; family Azobacteroidaceae; genus Azobacteroides. Next base: position 4,649 of record JAISNS010000333.1, on the reverse strand, counting down.
TATGTCTATGAAAAAGGGAAATCCGAATTGCCGGATGCTTCTTCCAAATATATCGCCAAAGGAAAAGGAAAAATCAACTATTACCGGATTAAAAAAGGCGACACTTTAAGTTCTATCGCCCTAAGAACAGGCATATCGGTAAGTAAATTATGCAAATTGAATAAAATAAAACCTTCCGGCACCCTGCGGGTGGGAAGGTCGATCCGCTTGTCGTAGAATATATATTGGATGAAAGCACAGAAAAAACCCGAAACAAAACAAAACTTTGTCCGTTTTTTGCTCGATAAAGAACAGTATTATGACTGGTTACTGTTACTTATTGTCTGTATAACCGGTTATTGTATTGTAAAAAGCGGATACCCTTATCCGTTAACCTATCCCGATTCCGGGGGATATATCATGGCTGCCCAAACCGATACTTTCTTTTTTTACCGGCCTTTCGGTTATTCCATGTTCTTGCAGATCATTCACGCCGTATCATCGAATATTCATGCCGTATTTATCGGTCAGATTGGTTTATATTTTATATCGGCGGCTATTTTTGCTTTCACCATCAAATATTTTTTCACTCCGGCCGGTAAAACCGGTTGGTATTTGCTGTTATTCTTCTTCGTATTCAGTCCGATGGCTTTCATATTAGCCAATTGCGTGATGAGTGATTTACTGTTTGGCGCAGTCATTTTCATCCTGTTATCATCGTTTATTTTCATCATTAAAGGCGGGAAATGGGTGTCGTTGGTCGTTTTTTCGCTGGCCTTGTTTTGTTCTTTGCATGTACGCTATTCGGCTATGGTATTTCCGGTGGTTACAGTTGTTTTTTTCTTTCTGATTAAAGGGAAAATGCGATGGCTGGCTATTGCCTCATCGTTGGCGGTTACTCTGGTTTTCCATACTCAGCTCAAAGATATGATGCAGGAAACGACCGGATTCAGGCAATTTTCTACCGGCTTCGACGGATGGCAATATGCAAACAATGGGATGCACGTTCTTCCTTATATTAAGGACGTTCCTGACCGGAAACTCCCCAAGCGCAAAGAGATAAGAGAACTGCACCGGTTTATTATGTCGCACAAAGATATTATTTCCGAAAAGACGAATCAGGGAAAAGCCGTTACGACCGCCTTTATGTGGGAGAATGATCTTCCGTTGAAAATGTTTCTTCAGAAGAAAATCAGGGAACAACGACGGTCGTATTCCTATATGTGGATTAAGCTGGGAAGCACAACTTACAAAGACTACGGCCAATACCTGATATTGAACTATCCGTGGGAATTTATGCGTCATTATTATTTTCCGAATTTAGCCGGTGTTTTTCACCTGAATGCTCCGGGGATTATGTATGGAGAAAAAACCATAGACTCGCAGGAAGCCTATGACTGGTATCAATTGGATCGATCGCAGGATTTATCCTGTAAAAATCCGTTTTATCAAGGTTTTGTGTGGACATTCATGCAGATAACTTATGGACTTACGTGGATTTTTATTTTAGCATTATCCGTATGGGCAACAGTGTGGCGAAAACGATTACGGTTCGACGGAACCGACAAAATTGTTTTTTGGGGTCTTTTTGTTTTCGGCGTTATCTACTACGCCTCAACGGTTTTTGCCAGCCCAATAGAATCGCGGTATCTATTTCCCATGGAATGTATCCATTTTGCCTTCTGCTATATTTTATTCAACAAACTTACAACCGGAATTAAGAATTACTCGTCACTCGTCAAATCCTTGTAAAAAAAGCATGAGATTTCCCATGCTCCTATGGCTTAGCTATTTTGCCATCTTTCTTTTTATTGATATGAATCCTCCTCTGGAGATTAGGTTATGTTGATATTCATCTTCTATTGATATGTAACGCCTAACGGCGTAATTCCCAGCCTTGCCCGTTAGGTAGGGTGTTCAAAGTCGTGTAATTTTTTCTGCTTGTTTTTACATGAGAAAAGATGATTAATTACTTATAAATAAAGTAAATACAAATTGATGACATACAAATTTATAGAATAATTTTATTCTGAAATAAAAATCTTTTAGTAACTCACTTGTAGTAAATTCATTTATAGAATATTAGATGATTAAAAAAAGCAATTTTCGCGAGAAAAATTTTGTATCTTTTGAACAGCCTACCCGTTAGGGCATACATATCAATAGAAACGGTATTATTATAACCAGCCTTGCCCCGTTAGGGCATTAAGAATTAGGAATTAACCCACATTGCAGCTCATGAAGAGTTAAAATACCTGTATTGAGCGGGATATTTTTTTTTCGAAGGCCGTTTTGTGTACTACAGATTTTTTCTTTTTGTAAGGGGCATACAGGTAACCGAGTTTATCATAAATCAATTGAGCTTTCTCATCCGGATAAGTGCATCGACGGATTTTTAGCGAAAGGAATAGTTTTCTCCGGCGCCCCAAAAAAAAGATATGCCCGAAAAATCCGTTATTTCCGGTACTTTAAAAAACTTGCTGTATTCTGATTAGGAAAAAATAAAAAGGTAGTTAATTTTTTGTTTTTAATGATAGTATTATATAATTTTGCGACGTTATATAAATAATAAAATTATTTGCTTATGATCTAAAAAACGTGTAATGATACGCACATTTTAAAATATTGGAAAAATATCTTTTGATTCTTGTTCTTGAAACTTAGGAAATTTCAGAGCTACCGAGAGTAAAAATGATAACACTCGCGCCTCAGGCGCGGGTAATTATTCATTTATTTGGTAGCAATGGTATCCTAAGACCTCAAGAGCAGATAATATAGAGTTTTTGTCCGCGCTTTTTTTATGTGTGTATCCATGATAATTTAGGACAAGAAGATAGGATGATCCTTGCAAAGCTATTGAAAAGAAAAGAGCAAGGCGCGAATCGAAAAGCAATATGAGTAGAAAATTTCAAAAAAATCATTAAAATGAAAAAAATATTTAATATTGTAGTTTTATTATTTAGTATTGTAGCATTTATTTCTTGTTCTAACGAAGAATCTGTCTCTGTTCATTCCTCTATTAAGGAAAAGTTTGCGATTTGTAAAGATGCAGCAACTTATCATAGTGCCGGATTAGATTTTGCATACAACCAGTTTCGAAAAATCAGGGAGAAAGAGAACTTGAGGTCATCTAAAAACGTTTTCACACAATTATCTAAAGAAGAAAAATTAGACTTAATTAATGCTTCGGTGACAGAATTTCTGTCTCAAGAAAAAATTATTTCTAATTTAACCGAATATGATAATAAAATAAGGTTGACTAAAGCTGAAAAATTTCGATCTGATACAAACGGTTTTCGATCAGGAAATAGGTTGGAACTTACTCCGGATGAGATAAATCTCCTCTCCTTTTTTGACCAAATTGTTGATGCAATAACAGATATATCAGAGGTTGAATCAGTTATTGAATCTGCTATCCAATCTGAAGAGTTTGCTTTTTTCACAGAAAATGAACAGAACGAATTATTGTTAATGTTTGCAACGTATGAAGACTCTTCTAAATATTGGGAAGAAAATATGGCAAATTGGTTAGAATTATTCAATGGAGAAGAGTCGAATGTTAGCTTTCGTTCCAGTGTAACGGCACCGGCAGAGGATTGGGATATTGACTTGTTGACACAAAAGAATGCATGGAAAGCGGATGGTGCCGGACTGTTAGGCGGATTAATTGGAGGTGCTATTTTTGGTTCAACACTTGGACCTGCCGGAACAATCATTGGATCTGTCGGGGGAGGGTTAGAAGGCGCTATTGCCAGTTCAATAGCACATTTACTAACTCCGAATATGACCAAAATCCCGTATATTTCTTCGCAAGAAGTAGTTACAGTATATTTTAAATATTAAAAAATGTCAAGCAAAAAATGGTTTTGGTCTGTTATGAAATGTCTCGGTTTTGCGGTTTTCGTGCCGGTAATAATTTATGTTGTTTATCCGGATATGATGAGCCAAAGAGGATGGTTTTTACTGGGACTTTTATTGTTCTTTGCAGAGTTGATCGGTTTATTTTTTGATCGATTATTCGGACATAAAAAAAGATTCTCTGATGCTGTCAATCGAAAATTGTCTGATTTATTTAACCGGAAAAAGAAAAAAGATTGACCATTCTATTATCTGAAAAATAAGAAGGGCAGATTGTCATTTTACTTTCTGTCCTTTTTATTCTATTCTTATTTACTCGCCTCCGAAAATCAATACTTTTTTATTCATATTTTCAAATAATAATCGTCATCCTTGCCGCAGCTTACTTTTTGAAGCGATATTTTCCGCTTGAGCCGGTTGATGACTGCAACTTCTTTTCTTTCGCCTTGCAAAAGGTAATTTTTTATCGTTGAACGGGTTACAAACAGGTAATCATAGCCTTTCTCCTTTAGCAAGGCAAAATTGGATTCGGTGGCGATATCGGCGTCCATCACCTCAACGGTTTTTGCCAGCCCGATAGAATCGCGGTATCTATTTCCCATGGAATGTATTCACTTTGCCTTCTGTTATATTTTATTCAACAAACTTACAACCGGAATTAGGAATTACTCGTTTACTCGTCACTGTTCAGAGGAGCGACAAACGGGATTCGAACCCGCGACCCTCAGCTTGGGAAGCTGATGCTCTACCGACTGAGCTACTGTCGCAAATGTGTTTTCGGCTGCAAAGATAATTATTTTCTTTTATTTTTC
>JAISNS010000326.1 GCA_031276105.1 Dysgonamonadaceae bacterium | reverse complement strand
AGGAAAATATGACTCAGCATACAGCGGAAAATGTCGCGTAGATAAATAATTGATAATTAATTATTTATAATCAAATAGACCCGCTTGTAAGCATGTGTAGGAGGGTGGGAAACTTCAGTTTATTATTGTAACTGAAGATTCGGTTTATTTAAAATGCCGGTTATTCAGAAAAAAATTCACCTATTCGGATATTCGAAAAGTTTGTACCTATTCCGAAATTACAAATAGTATTCGAAATTTTGGAAGTAACGGTATTTGGGGATATATTGGTTTTTTAGACAATGGGAAGTTCAAATTTTTCTCATTAACTAACAATGAAAAAAAATCAATTTTAGTTTTTTACAAAGAAAAACATTACGTAATTTCTTGTAATGAAAGCGAGAAACTGATTAATCATATCAGCCGCTTTATCAATTATTCCGACAGTTTTATTTGATGGAATAAACCGTATTGCCTTCCTTATCCACCCAACCCGTTTGCCGTCCGGGATTTCCTACAATCAGAGCATAGGCCGGAACGTCTTTGGTAACGACGCTTCCCGCCCCAATCAGAGCGTATTCGCCAATCGTTATCCCGCAGACGATCGTGGCATTTGCGCCTATGGACGCGCCTTTCTTTACCACGGTTGGCTGAAACTCCTCTTTCCGGGAAATGAAACTCCGGGGATTAATCACATTGGTGAAAACACAACTGGGGCCTAAAAAAACATCGTCTTCGCAAACGACGCCCGTATAAACCGATACGTTGTTCTGTACCTTGACATTGTCGCCCAAAATCGCTTGAGGCGAAATAACCACATTCTGCCCGATATTGCAATTTTTCCCGATAACGGCTCCGCTCATGATGTGCGAAAAATGCCATATCGTTGTTCCCGCTCCAATCGTTGCGCCCTCGTCGATGATTGCCGTCGGATGCGCCCGGTAATCCTTTTCATTCATAATTGATAATGTGGAAAATAATGTACTCTATTTGTTCATCGTCCAATTCCGTATGCATGGGTAACGACAATACGGATCGACAAAGTTTTTCACTTTCGCTTAAATCGCCGCCCATCTTCACCCTGTTTTTAAATGCCGGTTGACGGTGCAATGGCAAAGGATAATAAATCATCGCCGGAATACCGTTTTCTTTCAAATATTTTTGTAAATCGTCGCGCTTTCCATGCTTTACCTTTAAGGTATATTGATGATATACATGCGTCGAAGCCGGAATACATTCCGGCGTTTCCAACCAATCTGCCACAGGCTTTAACCCGCTATCGTACGCTTCCGCCGCCTTTCTCCGCGCTTGAATATAAGAATCCAAATGAGGTAATTTAACCCTTATTATTGCCGCCTGGAGGGTATCCAAGCGGGAATTGCAACCGGTAATTTCATGGCAATACCGCCGGGATTGGCCGTGCACGCCAATCATCCGCAACTTCAACGCTAAGCCGTCGTCGTTGGTCAACAAAGCGCCGCCGTCGCCGTAGCCGCCTAAATTTTTGGTCGGGAAAAACGACAGGACGCCGATGTCGCCGATGGTTCCGGCCGCTTGCCGGCTCCCGTCCCGGAACGTATAGACCGAACCGATGCTCTGTGCGTTATCTTCCACCACATACAGGCCGTATTTTTTGGCAATCTGCATCAGCGGCTCCATATCGGCGGTTTGCCCGAAAAGATGAACCGGAATTATGGCTTTTGTCCGGGACGAAATTGCCGCTTCTATTTTATCAACATCCACGTTGAAAGTCCGGGGATGCACATCGACCAATACCGGCGTAAGTTTCAATAAAGCAATCACTTCTGCTGCCGCAACGTAAGTAAAGGCCGGCACAATCACTTCGTCGCCCGGCTGCAAATCCAGCGCCATCAGCGCCATTTGAAGTGCGTCGGTGCCGTTGGCGCAGGGAATTACATGCTTCACGCGAAGGAAGTCCGACAATCCGGCAGCCAAATCCCGGACGGCTTCCCCGTTGATGTATTTTCCCGAACGGATTACACCCAAAACAGCTTCATCCATCTGCTGTTGTACGCGTTTGTATTGGGTGGTTAAATCCACCATTTGTATCACATTCATCCGTAAACAATGTTATCAATCAATCGTATTTCGCCGGCAAATACGGCTACGCAACCGACCGGATATTCCGTATCTTCCCATTTTTGAATGGATTGCAGCGTAAATCCGTCCACAATATCGAAATATTCGATCCGGAAGCCCGGAGCGGCGTTTATACGGTCTGTCACCCACGTTTTCAGGGATTCCGGCGGATAATTGTTTTTCCGGCGCTTGCTTTCGAAAAGCGTTTGCGAAATGATAGCCGCTTCTTCCCGCTGCACGGCGGTTAAACGTGCGTTGCGGCTGCTCATGGCTAACCCGCTTTTTTCGCGGACAATCGGACAGGCGACGATTTGCACCGGCAGATTCAACTGTTTCACCAATTCGCGGATAACGGCCAATTGCTGAAAGTCTTTTTCCCCGAAATAGGCTTTATCCGGCGCTACAATCTCGAAAAGACGGCTGACAACCTGCGCCACGCCATTGAAATGTCCCGGACGGAATTTCCCTTCCATCACCGTAACTAATGAACCAAACGCAAATTGCCGCGTATCCGGCTGGGGATATATTTCTTCTACTGCCGGCACAAAAACGATACTATCGGCCACGGTTTCTTCCAACAGCCGGCAATCGGCGTCCGGCGTCCGGGGATATTTCAATAAATCGTTTTTGTCGTTAAATTGAGTGGGATTGACAAAGATACTGACCACCGAAACATCGTTTTCCGCCGCCGATCGCTTCACCAATTCCAAGTGTCCTTGATGCAAAGCGCCCATCGTCGGGACAAAACCAACGCTCTTTTTTCTCGCTCGTTCGCTTGCCAATTCCTTTTGCAAATCAAGCGCCGTATCAATTTTTTTCATCTGAATTTCTTTTAAATCCGCTGCAAAACTAAGCAAATAAAAATGAATCTTAAAACTTATTGTAAGTTATTAGCAAAGTATTTTGAATTTAGTGCTGTTTTTTTTATTATCTTTGCAACGTGAATCGGAGAAATTTAGAATAAAAATCAAATAATGGCAGCAAAAAAGGTCCTATTTATTACGACGGAGATTAGCCCTTATCTTGTTGAAACTGAGATGTCTATCATCGCTCGTAATTTGCCTCAAGGTATTCATGAGCGCGGAAAAGAAATACGAACTTTCATGCCCAAATTCGGTATTATTAATGAAAGAAGAAATCAGTTACATGAAGTAATTCGCTTATCGGGAATGAATCTTATTATCAATGACACCGATCATCCGTTGATTATCAAGGTAGCTTCCATACAGGCAGCCCGGATGCAAATTTATTTCATCGACAATGAAGACTTCTTCCAAAGGAAACATTTATTACATGATACCAAAGGGAATGAATTTGAAGACAATGACGAACGGAGTATTTTCTATGTGCGGGGAGTAATGGAAACGGTAAAAAAACTGCGGTGGGTGCCTGATTTAATCCACTGTCACGGATGGATGACCGCTTTGGCGCCTCTCTACATCAAAAAACATTACAAAGGCGATCCGTGTTTCAAACATTCAAAGATTGTATATTCCATTTACAACGACGACTTCAAAGCGCCTTTCAACGACGATTTTGCTAAAAAATTGAAAATCGAAGGAATTACACAAAATGATTTAAAAGTAATTAAGGAGAAATCCGATTTTGAATCGTTGAGTAAATTGGCGATTGACTTTTCCGACGGTGTTATTCAAGGTAGCCCCTCCATTCATCCGGGAGTAAAAGAATATGTCCAAAAGAAAGAAGGTACCCGTTTTCTTGATTATCAGCCGGAAGAAACTTATATCGATGCTTTTAATGATTTTTACGACCAAATTCTCGCTTAAATTGATCAACAAAATCCAATGAAACGAATTAGTATAAACACATTTGAAAAGATGAAAACGGTTTACGGCACATCGCTTGCCGCTTGTTTGAGAAGAAAAACAACGTTATTTTTTATGCTTTTTTCAGTCCTCCTTTATGGGGCGTGCAACGACACGATTGATTCTATTGGAATGGGCATACAGCCGCCCGAAGATAAAATAAAAGTATATGATACGGTCATTAATATCGATTCGGCCTGCACGGTCAAAGCAGATTCCGTTTATACGAAAACCGGAAACGGATTGCTGGGTAATTTTTACGACCCTGACTATGGCGATATTAAATCCGGTTACATCTGCCAGTATTATCCTTCGTTAGGCTTTGCCGACAGCGTGCTAAACAACAAAATTGATTCGGTTCAACTGAGAATCTATTACAGTTCTTATTTCGGCGATTCGCTGGCGCCAATGGAAGTTTCCGTTTATGAGGTAACCCGTAAGCCGTTAGAAAACAGTTATTATACCAATATAAATCCGGACGACTATTGCGACAGAACGCAAGTATGGGCGAAAAAAACATATACCGCCCGCGACCTGAACGTTCCGGATTCGGTATATAACAGTTCTACCTATTATAAAAATATCACGATTCCATTACCTGTCGATTGGGGGCAGAAACTCTACGAGCAATATGTGGAGAATGGACGAACGTTCGGTTCTTTGAAAAATTTCTCCGAAAAATTCTTTAAGGGAACTTATCTGGAATCGTCTTTTGGCGTCGGAAATTTAATAATGGTCGATATTTCCGAAATACAACTGTTTTACCAAAAATGTTATAAAAAAGACGATGGCAACGACACGATCGTTACCGGCGCCGCCGCTTTTACGGTAACGAAAGAAGTCATGCAACTGAACCGTTTTGAAAATAAATACAGCGACGAACTGTTGGAAGATAGCGACGATAAAATGTACCTGAAAACCCCGGCCGGCGTATTTTCCAAAATAATTATCCCTATTCCGAAGATTGTGGAAAGTATCGGTAAACGAAAATTCAGCAGCGTAAAGTTGAATATAGGCGCTTATGCACAGGAAACACGCGACTACACGTTGCCTTTACCGGGCGCAGGCGTTTCGTCGACCTCCAAAGCCAAATTGCTGTTGATAGAGCCGGATTCGGTCAAATCGTTTTTCGAAAACCAAAAAGTAGCCGATTTCCTGACTTCCTATACCACCACGTATTCTTCTTCAACTCAATCGTATATTTTCGACAATATTGCCAATTTGATTCAAAATGCAATAGAGAAAGCGCCGGATAAAAATCTGGAAGCGCTTTTGATTCCGGTTCAAGTGGAATATTATGCCAATTATTCTTCCGAGATGGATTATTCTACCGCTCATTACCTGTATCCTTCAGCGGTAACTCTGAAAAAAGGGGAAAATAATCTGCAATTAAAAATTGTTGCATCCGATTTGGAAGTTAATAACCGGTAAAAATAATGGTTTTGTTTGTTTTCGATGATTAAACAGCAACTTACTACACGGCTTCAACAAAAATTATCTCCGCAACAAATTCAGCAAATAAAATTGTTGGAATTGAATGCGCTCGAAATAGAAAACCGGATCACTCGCGAATTGGAAGACAATCCGGCTTTGGAAGAAATATCCGATTCGTTTACAGACTCTGAAGACGACGATCGCATTGAAGACTATGAAGACAAAGGAAGTGATTCTTCCGAAGATTTAAGCTTGGGCGATTATTTAACCGAAGACGATATTCCCGACTATAAGTTGCATCAAAGTAATTATTCACCGGAAGACAGAAAAGAGGAAATCCCGTATTCCGAATCGGAATCGTTTCAGGAATATTTGCTGGAGCAATTGCGGTTGAAAAATCTTACGGAAAACGAATGTAAGATTGCGGAATACCTTATCGGAAATATAGACGAAGACGGCTACCTGCGACGCGAACCGGAAGCCATATCCGACGATTTGGTGTTTCAATACAACTTGGACGTTTCCGTTCGGGAAATCGAAAACGCCATCGAAATTATCAAAGAATTAGACCCGCCGGGAGTGGGCGCCTCCAATTTGCGCGATTGTTTACTGATACAACTGCAACGAAAAGAAAAATCGCCCGCCAGAAAATCGGCAATCCTAATCTTAACCGACTATTTTGAGTTATTCTCCAGAAAACAATACGACAAAATTATACGGGGTTTAGAGATTACCGAAGAAGATTTGAAAAGCGCCGTAAAAGAAATCACCCTTCTCAATCCCCGGCCGGGAGGCGCATGGGAAAGCACGTTGGAAACAAAGATGGCGCAAATCATTCCCGATTTTCAGGTGGAAACCATTAATGGAGAACTGATTTTCAACATGTTGGAAAAGAATATCCCCGAACTGCGGATAAACAAAGAATACGGCTACATGTTGAAAGATTATACTGAGAAAAATAACGCCCAAGGCCAAAAAGACGCGCTGCTGTTTATCAAACAAAAATTAGATTCGGCCAAATGGTTTATTGATGCAATCAAACAGCGAAACACGACCTTGGAAAAAACAATGTCGGCCATTATAAACATTCAGCGCAATTTTTTCCTTTCGGGTGAAGAATCGGATTTGAAACCCATGATTCTGAAAGATGTAGCCGAAAAATGCGGCTACGACATATCGACTGTTTCAAGAGTAAGCAACAGCAAATATGTACAAACCAATTGGGGCGTTTTTCCCTTGAGATACTTCTTTTCCGAATCGATGACCAATGAAGAAGGAGAAGAAATTTCCACACGGGAAGTTAAAGCGATACTGAAACAATGCATCAACAATGAAAATAAAAAAAATCCGCTGACCGACGATGCTTTGATGAAAGAACTGAAAGCCAAAGGCTACGATATTGCCCGGAGAACAGTTGCCAAATACCGGGAACAATTGAATATACCGGTTGCCCGCTTACGGAAAGATATTTAAATAATTGCACCTGATGTTAATAAAAATCTACGAAGAAAATCCGAACAGTAAAGCCATTAACCAAGTGATCAATATCCTCAGAGAAGGCGGGATCATCATTTATCCGACCGACACGGTTTACGCGATGGGCTGCGACGCTTTGAACGTCCGCGCCGTAGAAAAAATCTGTAAAATCAAAGGTATCAATCCGCAAAAGAGCAATCTTTCCATTATCTGTCCCAATTTGAGCAATATCAGCGAATATGCCAAAGTGAGTAATCCGGTCTTCAAATTGATGAAACGCAATTTGCCCGGCCCTTTCACCTTTATCCTGAATGCAACGAACAGCCTTCCCAAAATATACAAAAACCGGAAAGAAGTCGGTATTCGTATTCCCGGAAATAAAATCATCCTTACCCTAACGGAAGAACTTGGGAATCCGATTCTTACCACCTCTGTCCGCGATAAGGACGATTTCATGGAATATTGCCCCGATCCGGAACTGATTGATGAAGCATACGGAAACATCGTTGACCGGGTAATCGACGGCGGTTACGGCGGTTTGGAACCTTCAACCATAGTCGATTGTACGGGCGAAGAAATTCGGATTGTGCGGCAAGGCAAAGGAGAGCTAATTGAGTTATGAATTGGCGCGAAGCGCGGTAACCTCATTAATCCGTTTACTTTAGAGAGCCGCCATTCTCGTAAAACGTAACCTTTCATTTAATTGTTAATAGAATCAATAATTTTCAAAAACTGCTGCACCCGCAATTGCTTTAATCGAATTATGCAAATGTTTTTTAGGAAAAAGCGGCTGCCGGTTTATCTTTTGCCCTGCATTTACTAATTGAACTTACCTCTAATTGAAAATTTAATGCTAACTTTGCCCCTAATTTAATATTCACTATTAATTAATTAATAAATATGAAAAAGTTTTTTTGCATGGGATGCGCTATCTGCTTAATAGTAGGGATAAGCGCTTGTAAACCAAAAGAACAGGCCAACAATGCCGGTTCGAATGTAAGTCAGTCTGAGGACAACCGTTTGAAAAATTCGTCCGATTGGGAAGGCGCTTATACAGGCCTGTTGCCTTGTGCCGATTGCGAGGGAATTCAAGTACAAATTACGCTTTTGCCGGGCAATACCTACAAAATGCACTACCGGTATCAAGGAAAGGAACCTTTGGAAGAAACGCATGAAGGAACATTCCAATCGGAAGGCGACCTGATTATCTTGGGCAATTTGGATAAATCGACATTTCCCGTTTACTACAAAATAGGAAAAAATCGCATTACCCAATTAGACACGAAAGGCAATGAAATTACCGGCGAATTGGCGGAAAACTATGTACTCGTTAAATTAGATACCAATTTAACGGACAGACATTGGAAATTAACGGAAATCAAGGGAAATCCGGTTACCGAAAAGGATGGCGCAAAACAGGCTTATATAACTTTCAACAGCAAGGATGCCCGGGTTTCCGGAAACAGCGGATGCAACTCGTTCTCAGGAACTTACATCTTAAAGCACGGAAACAAGCTTGTCTTTTCGTCGATGGTTTCCACTCGCGCAATGTGTTCAGACATGAATATCGAAAATAAACTGAACGAAGTATTCCGCACAGTCGATACCTACACGATAAACGGAAACACATTGAGTTTGAATGGAACGGCAACTACGCCGTTAGCCCGCTTCATCGCAGAATAATATTGCGTTACAAAATATTGCAATCTATTTAGAATTTTATTTTATTAATTTATTTTATTACAACATGAAAAGAAAATTAAAGCTAATGGGCACAGCCCTTTTATTAACGTCTTCAATCTTTTTTAGTTCTTGTATCGGTTCATTCACTTTGTTCAACAAATTGTTGACATGGAATAAAACCATTGACAATCAGTGGGTGAACGAGCTTATCTTTTTGGTTTTAAGTCCGGCCTATGGAGTTGCTTACTTTACGGATATCGTCGTTTTAAATTCCATTGAATTTTGGACGGGAGAAAATCCGGCATTGCAAAGCGCAGTGACAAAAGAGGTTGAAACGGAAAATGGCCATTTCGTTATTACTACCGACAGTAAAGGTCACACGGTTCGGGAAGTCGCTTCCGGCGAAGTCGTTGAATTTCGGTTTAATAAAAGCGCTAAAAGTTGGGATTTAGTGGTGGATAATCAGGTTCATCCTTTATTGCAATTTACCGGGGAGAACCAAGCCTGCGTCTATCTGGCAGATGGTTCGACGATAAACGTAACTCTGGATCAAGCCGGCATGATGGCTTTTCGTCAAGCAATCGGCATGAAAGCTTACTTTGCTGTGAAATAATTTACGGGAGGCGCTCTGCGCCTCCCTTTTATCTTTCGCTTCGCCGGAAACATTATGAATTTTGAACTTATTTCCGATTATAAACCTACCGGCGACCAACCGGAAGCGATACAAGAATTGGTTGCAGGCATCAAAAACGGAATGCCTTACCAAACGCTCTTAGGCGTAACCGGTTCGGGAAAAACATTCACTATCGCCAATGTCATCAATGAACTCAATCGACCGGCATTGGTACTAAGCCACAACAAAACGCTTGCCGCACAACTGTATAGCGAATTCAAAACTTTCTTTCCCAAAAACGCAGTAGAATATTTCGTTTCGTATTACGACTATTACCAGCCGGAAGCCTATATTCCTTCAAGTAATACCTATATAGAAAAAGATTTGTCTATCAACGACGAAATCGAACGCTTGCGATTATCCTCAATCGCTTCCGTATTATCGGGAAGGAGGGATGTAATTATCGTTTCCTCGGTCTCCTGCCTGTATGGAATAGGAAATCCGGAAGATTTTAAGGAAAATGTCATTTCCATTCAAAAGGGGATGATCTTTTCCCGGAATGTTTTCCTGCGGAAATTGGTGGACAGCCTCTATTCGCGCAACCAAATCGAATTTACACGGGGACATTTCCGGGTGAAAGGCGATACGGTGGACGTTTTTCTGGCTTACGCAGATATTGCTTTACGCATCTTGTTTTGGGGCGACGAGATAGAAGACATTTATACATTCGATCCGCTGTCGGGCAATCCCATAGAAACTTTAGACCAATATGATATTTACCCGGCGAATCTGTTTGCAACTACCCGGGAACGAATCGACCATGCAGTACGTGAAATAGAACTCGACCTGGGCGAACAGATACAATTTTTCAACAGGATAGGGAAAAAACAGGAAGCGAAAAGAATTTGTGACCGGGTCAATTACGATTTGGAAATGATTCGCGAATTGGGTTATTGTACGGGCATCGAAAACTATTCCCGTTACTTGGACGACCGTTCTTCCGGAAGCCGTCCCTTTTGTCTGATCGATTATTTCCCTAAAGATTTTCTGGCAATCATTGACGAAAGCCATGTTACCATTCCGCAAATCCGGGCAATGTATGGCGGCGATCATTCCCGTAAAATCAATCTGGTTGAATACGGATTCCGCTTGCCAGCCGCAGTTGACAACCGGCCGTTGACTTTCGACGAATTTGAATCGCTGACTCCGCTGAAGATATTTATCAGCGCAACGCCGGCCGATTACGAGTTGCAAATGTGCGAAGGCGTTGTTACCGAGCAGGTAGTCCGCCCTACCGGATTGCTTGATCCTCCGATTGAAGTGCGATCGAGCATCAACCAAATTGATGATTTAATGGAAGAAATACAGTTGCGGAAAGAAAGAGATGAACGGACGCTGGTTACTACCTTGACTAAACGAATGGCCGAAGAACTCAACGCTTATTTTACCAAAATGGACATTCAAACGGCTTATATCCATTCGGATGTAGATACGCTGGACCGAATAGAAATCATGGAAAAACTGCGGCAAGGTTACTTCGACGTCCTGATTGGCGTCAACCTGCTGCGCGAAGGGCTGGATTTGCCCGAAGTTTCACTGGTTGCTATCCTTGACGCGGATAAGGAAGGTTTTCTGCGATCCTACCGCTCCCTGACGCAAACCGCCGGACGAGCTGCCCGAAACATCAACGGACGGGTGATTTTTTATGCCGATAAAATCACCGAAAGTATGCAAAAAACCATCGACGAAGCGGAAAGAAGACGAGAAAAGCAATTGCATTACAATGAACTCAATCATATTACGCCTCAGCAAATCGTCAAAGCGGCGCAAGCCTCTTCGCTGAGGCAGGTAGCTGCAAAAACGGAGCCAAAACCGTATGTGGAAAAAGAAATAATAAACATCGCCGCCGATCCGGTCGTCCTGATGATGGATGAAACACAACTGCAAAAAACCATTGAGAAAACGAAAAAACTGATGATGGAAGCAGCCAAAAAACTGGAGTTTCTGGATGCGGCGCAGTACCGCGATGAATTAATGAAACTGGAAGAGTTGATGAAAAACCGGTAAACCGATACGCGCTTACCGGTTCATTTTCACTCGTTGACTCGCCTCAAAATGCTCGTTCCGGTAATTTACACGGGCAACAACATTCTCGGCTAATTGCCGGAAAGCCCAACCGGAAAGCGTAGAATCGTCCAAAGCCACCGGTTTTCCGCTGTCGCCGCCCTCACAGATACTTTGAACAATCGGAATCTCGCCCAAAAGCGGTATCTGCAATTCACAGGCTAATTGCCGGCCGCCATCTTTCCCAAAAAGATAATATTTGTTTGCCGGCAACTCGGCGGGAGTAAACCAGGCCATGTTTTCTACCAGTCCCAAAACCGGAACATTCACTTTGTTGCCGGTAAACATACTGATCCCTTTGCGGGCGTCGGCTAACGCAACGGCTTGCGGCGTAGTTACGACAACAGCCCCCGTTACGGCCAGCGTTTGAACCAGCGTAAGGTGAATATCGCCGGTTCCGGGAGGCATATCCAGCAAAAAATAGTCCAGTTCGCCCCAATAAGCATCCGTAATCAGTTGTTTCAGTGCATTGCCCGCGATGGTTCCCCGCCAGAGAAGTGCGTTTTTCCTGTCCACAAAAAAGCCGATAGACAAGAGTTTAACGCCATACTTTTCGACGGGAACAATCCATTCTTTTCCTTCGATCGTTTCCATGCAGGGGCGTGCATCTTCTTCCCCGAACATTTTCGGAATGCTGGGGCCGAAAATATCGGCGTCCAACAAACCTGTTTTATAACCCGCCTGCGCCAAGGCAACCGCTAAATTGGCGGAAATCGTGCTTTTACCGACTCCCCCTTTCCCGGAAAAGACGGCGATGATGTTTTTCACTCCCGGCAATAACGGAACGGTTTCGGGCAACGGGGGCGCTTTTGTTTCGGCCTTGATGTTTCCTTTTATATCCGTTTCGCGGTCGACATAAGTAAGGATAGCCGTTTCTGCCGCTTTTACGATTGATTTGATAAACGGATCGTTCGGCTTTTCGAAAAGAATGGAAAAGCAGACTTTATTGTTTTCGATGCGCAGGTTATCTTTTATCAT
>JAISNS010000263.1 GCA_031276105.1 Dysgonamonadaceae bacterium | reverse complement strand
AGCCGCTTTATTCTTTCCTCATTAAGTTTGAAAGATAAATACTCTGGCCGGATTCTAATGCTACGCCAATCAGCAGGTTGTATTTTCCTTTTACCAATGTATCTTGCCTGTCGATAGAAATAATTCTCCCTTTTCCTAACGGATCGAATGTTATTTCTTCATCAAGACTGTAATTATCCGACCGGATATGATTCAATGATTTAATAGGGTTGTCCGCATGTTTCGGCGTTACTGCCCCGGCAAACCTGTTTTCGGATATTTCTAATAATCGCTCCGATATTTTGTCTAAATATTCCATATCCTGAACCGTTTTCCACTTATCGGGAATAATGTTTTGTCCGTGCAAAGCGCCGGAAATTCCACCCGCAAATGCAGCAATCGTATCTGTATCTGAGCCTAAAGCGTTCACCGGTTCCAGAATACTTTTTAGCGGCTCTTTATGGAACTTTAAAGCAAAATAAATCCCTGCAACAACCGTCGAAGTACCGGAGCTTTTTGTCGCTTTATCAAAACAGCCCAGCTTGCTTAACGTTTCATTAACCGGCCAATTGTCCTTTAAACTTTTGTAAATCAACTGCAATTGTTTATCCGTTTCTGTCAATGTTTCCCGGTAGAGGTTTTCAAAAGCAATACCGGCTGATTTATTCCATTCTTTTAGCCATCCTTTTATCTCAAACCTGTTGAAACGGGCGAGGTCAAACTTTTTTGTTAAATCCGAACCAAACAGTAGCAAATAATCTTCCCACGAAAAATTCTCAGGCCGGCAAGTAATTATTTGATCAACGGCATCTCCATACAGCATAGCGCCTGCAATTGCCCTCGGATGCCCATGAGTTACAATACTGTTGCAAAAGATTTCTTCCTTTATTTTTTCGGGATTGCCGGAATTTGCCAACGCAATCGGCAAAACACGCATCGCTGCGCCATTGGCTCCACTTTGCTTATAATCGAAGGTTTCTCCGTTGAGATTGCAGGTATAAAAATTGCTGTGCCATTTTGCAGACTTCCGTTGAATCTTATCTGCCGATTTTTTTACTGTCCGCCCGGCGCCCCGCGCATAATCCAACCAATTAACAAGTTCAATTTTAGCAAAATAATCATTATCAACCGCGCCTCCTTTTTTGATGCTTCTCGCTACCGAAAGGAATAATTGTGTATCGTCCGAATACGAACCGGCTTTTATGGCGTCTGTGTATCCATAAAACCGCCCTCCGGTATTCTTATTCCAATTATAGAAGGCGTCTATTTGTTCCGTCCCGAATTGTTCTTTTAGCGATTCGGGCGATTTTCCAAATTCGGTCATCCACCCTAATGCATCGCCGATGGCCGACAATTTAATACTTCCCTTATATTTTGTTTCCCGATTCATATTCTTAATTTTTTAAACAATGAGGCGTCAACGGTGAATTTGCTTGTATCGTAGTCGTTTAATGCGGCTTTCCCTGTGGCTAAATCCTGTTCGTTCTTGAAACAGACTTGCAAAATATCGGCTGCGGCTATTTCACCCATAACTAAAACTTCGGCCTGTTCGTCGGTTGGGTATTTATCTTTCAAACTATCCCTTGTAATTATTTTTGAATTGTGTGTCGTAACAACTTGCAGCGACTTGGCAAACATCATCCGGAACTTCTTTATATCGCCGGTGATACCTACATTTTTTCTATTATGACTGTTCGCCGCATTGGTAACTGAAAATAAAGTATCTACTTGATAAACATACTTTTTGTCGATTTTCAGAACACACCAACAGATGTGGCTGTCTTTTGCCGTCTTTTGCCGGAAACGCAGAAACAGGGACGAATTGGGATGCTGAACGGACAGATTGATATACTTTTTGTCGTCAAACCGTATGCAATCCATAAATTTAAAGTACTCAATAGTTGGCCGTCCGGCGCCCGGCAATTCAAGTAATGCTCTTGACAATAATTTTCCTTCAGCAAAAATACTTAACAAGTTTACCGCCGGCGTAAAGTGAATTAAATGCTCAATACCTCGATTTTCCATTTCCTTTTGAAATTTTAAATAGTTTGATTTCATGATTTCTTCATATTTATTTACAATTAGGTACACAAAGTCATCATCAGTATAGTCAAATACTGCCTGATATTAGATTAATTTTTGATATTTATCCGTTTGACGTTGCAAAGATAATATATTTGTCCGTTTATTACGAAAAATGAAACACAAATCGCCACGATCAATCCTATTTTGACTTAAAAAAAATTATATCACCTGATTGGCAACCGTTTTTGATTAATTTTCCGAAAGTTATTCCCTGAAAACAGAAAAGACAACTTTTCCGAACTTAAAAACTTGAAAAAGCATGACATTTTCGGCTTCAAGCGATTGTATTTATGGGAAAGAAATCATTTATTTTCTGCAATAAAGATTCAAAAAGAACAACCGATCCATCTAATTTTTTATACATTTGCACCTGGAATATGCAACTCGTTTGGGCGAAAAGGCATAAATATAGAAAGCTAAAATCTTATTTTATTGAAATTTAATAATAATAAATCAACAAAATCTTAACAAAATAAAATCGTTGAGGTATGAAAACAACAGTAAGTTTTTTGATATGTATTCTTTTGAATACAGGTCTAACTATGTCGCAAGTAACCATCGGCTCTCTCCTCAAACCCGCCAAAGGGGCCTTGCTGGATTTGAAGACTCAACTTCCGGATGCCGGCAACGTGACTTCAACAAGCGGAGGACTGCTCCTTCCACGAGTGGAACTGAACAAGACCAGCGACTTTTCGCTTATCCCGAACATTACTTCGGCTCAAAAAAAAGATTATACCGGGCTTTTGGTCTATAACCTGAAGATAGATGAAAAGCTGTCGCTTGAAAAAGGAGTATATCAATGGAGCGGAGAAGAATGGAAAATGTTAAGCAAAATAACAAAAACAGAAGGCGTTACCATTAAAAAGGAAATTTATCAGGGGAGCGCTCCGGATCCGAATAAAATTGTTTCGTTAGGAAAATTTGAATTTAGGATAATAAAGAGATCAAACAACAATATTTATTCTCAATTCCAGTTATCATCCGGCTTTGCCAAACAACCCGTCTATTGGCATGTGAACGAATATTGGGACAAAGATCCAAATAAGGAAGCATCACAGTGGGGTGAGTCCGGATATTCTTTTAAATTAGACAAAGAAACGATATCACCTTCCATTTGGTATGATTGCAGTAACAATATGTTGGATTCGGAAAGAAATGAAATCTGGTTAGCCGATTTGAAAAATAATAACATGTACCAAATTCAATTTATAACATTTGGAAACGGCACCGTCAGAACATATTTGATAATAGCTAAAAGATATTAATTATGAGACAAATACATTTAATTTTCTTTTGTCTGCTATTCATTTCATCCATGCAGGCTCAAGTAACAATCGGCTCTCAAACGAAGCCCGATTCGGCAGTTTTACTGCAAATCAAAGAATACGAAACCATTTCCGGAAGCGGTGCGGAAACAGCCAAAAAAGGAATTATACTTCCCCGTGTAAAGCTAAAGAGCTTATCGGACATAACCGTAATATCGGAGACAAACAAAGATAAAGTAGCGGATCTTGCCGGACTTTTGGTTTACAATGTAAACACTTCCGAAATGAGCGAAGGAATTTATGTATGGAATGGCTGGGAATGGGAGCAATTAGAAATCTTCGCGGAAAAGGAAGGTACCAATATCCAAAAATCAATAGTCAAAACAAGCAACTTGAATGCCGATAATGTACCTGTCGTGAATATAGGGAGATTCGCTTTTCGATTTTCTCCAAAGCAGGAAGTTCAATGCAAAATGACCGTTGCTCCATCCGCCAATGAAACTATCTGGTTTAATATCTGCCGTTTCGGGACTCCCGAGACCGGAAGTATATATGCTTATGACTCCAATAAATTCATCTTTACCTCAACCAATTTTTCCACATGGACCAATTTTTACAGCACAACTATGGCCAACGATGAACGGTGGGAAATCTGGTTCGCAGATATCGTTAATGACAAGGCGTACAACATACAATTTATTATTTATGCAAAACTTCAAATTCCTACTTACATCATATTAGTAACAGAATATTAATTTTAGATATATGAAAACAACAGTCAAAATAAATTTATTCCTTTTGTGTCTGTATTTATTTCCAAACTTACAGGCACAGGTAAGTATTGGGATAATTGAAGCGCCGGCTGAAGGTGCATTATTACAATTAAAAAGCATAGCCGGAGCTGCCAAAGGAGGCAAAAATGCAAAAGAAGGTTTATTAATGCCCCGTGTGAAATTAGTGGATCATCTGAGTCTGGAACCCATCATATCCAACGCTTCGGACAGTGAAAAGAAAGAACATGCAGGACTTATTGTGTATAATCTGACGGATACCTCTTATTTGAAAAAAGGCCTCGTGGTATGGAATGGAATAGAATGGAACAGTATTAAAAACAAAGAAGTGAGTGAAAATGCCGGAATGGACGTAAAGAAAATACTTTATAACAATACATTACCGTTGCCGAATAAGTCCGTACCTTTTCATTCGATTGAAACCCGGCTGGAAAAAGGTATAAATCGCCCTCATTATGCCCTCCCTCAATTCAAAGTGACCGACTCTTACAAACCGGCTGCAGGAACAACCAGAGATTACGAATATTACGTCACTCAATATTGGCAAAATTCTTCTCAATCAGGATATAGCAATGAGGTAAATATACAAAAAGTCAGCAATTCAAATTATATGGATTTCACCAACAGTGATATGAGTATGGAAGAGCGGAACGAAGTATGGATGTACGACAATACGAGTAAGGAAATATTTCATATTCAATTATTTGTTATGGGAGAGAACTCACCGACTGCCACGAAAATATATGCCATATTAGTCGAACAGTTTTAATCAAAGTGACGAGTGACAAGTGACGAGTGACAAGTATTCGCTGTGTCACTCGTCACTTTTTTATCGCCCGATCCATATCCCGTTTATCATCTTTTTCGCGCAATGTTTGCCGCTTATCATACGATTTTTTCCCTTTCGCCACGGCAATCACTAATTTGACCAATCCCTTTTCGTTCAGGAAAAGCTTAGCCGGAATAATTGTGAAACCGGTATTTTTAGAAAGCGCCTCTATTTTATTAATTTCCTTCCGGTTCAGGAGCAATTTCCGGTCTTTCCGGGCGTCGTGATTATTATAAGTGCCGTAAAAATATTCGGCGATATACATATTCTTTACCCAAAGTTCATTCCGGATAACGGTACAATAACTGTCCGTCAATCCGGCTTTCCCTAAACGAATCGATTTGATTTCCGTTCCCGTAAGAACGATCCCGGCAACATACGTTTCGATAAATTCATAATCGAAAGACGCCCGCTTATTTTTAATTACTATATTGTTATTCAACGCCATGTTATTATATTCATATTTTCATGTTCGGTAATAAGCGCTCAATCAAAAATTCCAGTGCAACAGGAAAAAACAAAACAATAATACCGGACAACAGGGTGCATTTAACTAAATTTTCTTCTTCCACTTTCAGGTAATTAACCACTCCTTCCCATATCATATAAATCGAATAAAAGACAATTAACGGAAGAAAAGGCCAATCCAATAATGATTTAAGCATGGCTACCGCATAAATCAACGCGGAAGAATAACCGATAAACCGTTCGCATAGATGAATATCTTTCCCTTCCTTAAACCGGGGGAATAGCCATTCCGAAAACACTATCGACGCTAAATAAAAACCTCCGAAATAAACGGCTATTTGTTTGATTACTATTTTTAAAGCTATTTGTACGTCAAACTTTCCCAACGCAAAAAGCGTTCCGGTAAACGACAAAAGAGCAATCAACCCGACAACCGGATACAAATAACTCTTGTAAAAGTCTTCATTACGACGATCTTCCTGCTTTTCAGCCAAGCGATTCCACGCTTTATTCGGATCGGTAATCAACGCGAAAAGCAAAATAAATAACTGCTTTAACATTCAATCCGGTTTAATTGAAAATGTATATATCAACCGGCTTGTTGCCCGACCGGGAATAAACAGGGATTCCCTCTTTTACTCCGGATTGATGCTTAAAATTTAAGGATACATACCGGTATCTTTGTTCTATGCCTCCACTTTGATAAAGCGAATCTTTTCCGTAAGCCGCAAATAAAGAACGCAGATTAAATGTTTCCAAATTGGAATTTGTCTGGCTCCCGCTCATTTTATCCTCTTTCTTCGATTTCAAAAAAACGGTATGGATGCCATTTTCATCAATTGAATCGGGATTAAAGATTAAATCATAATCATACAAATGGTTGTTAACTTCTTCACGGTTAATTTGAACAAAAATATTTCCATTATAATAAGGACTTGTATTTAGCGCAATACTTTTAACGGAATCGTTATGGTCGTCGATCATATCGCCGGTTTTCACAATCACCGAGTCATTATTTAATAACACATAACTAATTTCGGTAGCGGTGTAATATTTGTCCGAAGGCTGATTACTGTAATTAATGGTAAAAGTAGCCTCAATACAATCATCAACCTTTAACTTGCCCGCTAATTCGGGAGCCGCTAAAACCGCGTTGGACAGATTCATTACACAACCACCCATATCCGCTCTATTACCAATCACCGCAATAGAAGTAGCAGTAGAACGATTCTCGCCTTCGCCAACACACCTTACTCCGCCTACAATTACCGGAAGTAATAACAGAAAAAATAATAAATTCTTTTTAATCATTGCTTTAATACTATTTTATTTAGGATAAAAAATAAACTCCATGAAAATTGTGCACAAAAATATGAAAAAAAAGCTACCTTTGCTTGTTTTTTTACAAATATCTTATGACGATGCGCCAAATTTTTCAAATAAACGTTCATGAAGTCCTTCGCTCAAAAGCGCCTAAATTATATCCGAAGATTCCGGACTTTTTGATTAATGCATTTACGAAGCTCATTTATTTAGATAAAGTAAATGCTTTCCTCCATAGAAATTCAACCTTTACCGGCGTCGATCTTATGGAAAAATTTTTAGAAGAAACGAACATTCAATTCCGGATAAAAGGCGAAGAAAATATTCCCGGATTCGACGAGAAATGTATCTTTTGCTCCAATCATCCCTTAGGCGGCTTAGACGGCGTCACTCTGTCGGTAATTCTTGGGCAAAAATACGACAAGCGCATCCGCTATCTGGTAAACGATATTTTGTATTTCATACAACCCCTTCAAAACATATTTGTTCCCATCAACAAACACGGAGCGCAAGGCCGGAATGCCGCACGAGCTATCAACGAAGCTTTCGCCTCCGAAAATCAGATCATTACATTTCCGGCAGGCTTATGTTCAAGAAAGACAAAAGGAAAAATCAGCGACTTGGAATGGAAAAAAATGTTCATCAGCAAAGCCATCGAATACAAACGCAATATAGTACCCATCTACTTTGAAGCAAAAAATTCCAATTTATTTTATACGGTTGCCAATATTCGTAAAAAATTATGTATGAAAATCAACATAGAAATGTTACTTTTGCCCCGCGAAATGTTTATTGCTCGAAATTCGATTTTTACCGTTTATTTTGGCAAACCGATTCCGTGGCAAACATTCGACGCTTCCCAAACGCCCCAACAATGGGCAAATTGGTTAAAACAGGAAGTATATTGTATGGTAAAATGTTAACACACACTTTGATATGGATGAAATAATTCCGAAAATCGATCGGGAACTTCTAAAACAAGAACTGACCGACAGTAAGTTGTTTAGAAAAACAAACAAATCGGGAAACGAGATTTATTTGTTTACGGCGCAAGATTCTCCCAACCTCTTGCAGGAAGTAGGACGCTTGCGGGAAATTGCTTTCCGTTATTATGGTGGGGGAACAGGCAATGCAATTGATATTGATGAATTTGACACAATGGAAACGCCCTATCGTCAACTTATTGTATGGGATCCGCAGGCAGAAGAAATTTTGGGCGGCTACCGTTTCCGTTGTGGAAATGAAGTAACATTCGACCGGCACGGACAACCGGACAATATCGCAACAGCCGAACTGTTTCATTTTTCCCCAAAATTCATTGACGTCTATTTGCCTCATACCGTTGAGTTAGGACGATCGTTTGTTTCGCTGGATTATCAAACCACAAAGTACGGTTCAAAAGGTTTGTTTGCTTTAGACAATCTCTGGGACGGTTTAGGCGCTCTCTCGGTCATTGATCCCTCTTTTCGTTACTTTTTCGGCAAAGTAACCATGTACAATACCTACAATCAGGAAGCCCGGAATATGATCCTTTATTTTTTAGATAAATATTTCAGGGACAAAGAGCAGTTAGTAAATCCGATTATTCCGCTGCAAACCCATGCCGACAATAAAAAAATAGAAAAGTTGTTCAAAGGAACAAGTTATAAAGAAGATTATAAAACGCTTAACACTGAAGTCAGGAAATACGGTATCAATATTCCGCCCTTAGTGAGCGCATATATGAACCTCTCGCCAAGTATGCGCGTCTTCGGTACCGCTATAAATGAAGAATTTGGAGAAGTGGAAGAAACCGGTATATTAATTGATTTTAACGACATCTTCGAAGACAAAAAACAAAGGCATATCGAATCTTTTTTGAAAGAAAAACCTTCCCAAAGACTTAAAAACAGATTACGGGAAATGATAAGTAAAAAATACCGGAAGAATTAACGGCAGCGATTCCGGGAGAAACAAGGTTAAAAAATAAATACTTGAAAATAAATCAGTTATAAAATTAGGAAAAGTAAAAAATTCCGGCTAATTTTGCAAAAGTAATACTGTGGCAGGGCCTCAGCCCAAAGTTATTGTGACTGAGTGTTTTACTACAGTGTTCTTTCATTTTATAAAAAATTAAAGCCGCAAGGAAGTTGTGAAACTAAGCCTTGCGGCTGTTTTTTTTATGTTGTAAAGGTAGTCATATTGAAGGAGGCCAAATTAGTCACCGCAGACGGTCATTCGCTCTCCTTAGCCGGCGAATGGATAGAAAATCCGGAAGGCGTGTTTGACAAACAGGACTGTGAACGGAAAGCGTTCCTCCGCTTAACCGAAAAACTGAAGAAACAATATTCCCGTTTGCCCATTTGCATTCTGGCCGACGGCTTGTATCCCTACGAAAATGCCTTTCAGTAGTGCGAGCAAAACGGATAGCCCATGCCATCAATCAATTCACCGAAAAACAAAATGGGACAAAGGCCTTGCTCAAAAAACGTTCCAAGGAAACATTACGCAACCTTTGGTGCAAACTAAAGGCATACATGATTTTTGTCAAGCCCCCGCCTTCCGGCTTGACTTCTTGCGATGGCAACTGCTGTCGGACAGATTCTTCCTGAATAAGTGCGATTACGGCCTGAAAACCGTGGCGGTGATCACTTGCTCACGAATTCAAGTTCAACCTCATTAATCGTTTTTTTACGAAACAGATAAATTAACAGCTTTTAGTATTCTTTGACTTTACTTGCGTAGTATTATGCAAGAGGGGAAGACTTTGCTATTTTCTCTCGTCGGATACAAGGAGTACGGAATTTTAATTACTCCCGAAATTGCTGTTCATCCCAATCGATTGTGTGTAATTCAAAATATTTCATGTACTTTTGCAAAAATTCCTGTTAAATTCAATTGGAGACATCATGAATCGACCGTTAGCAGAACGAATGCGTCCACAGTCCTTAGACGATTATGCCGGCCAAAAGCAGTTGGTAGGGCAAGGT